>SXOW01000481.1 GCA_005778315.1 Acidobacteriota bacterium | reverse complement strand
GTAGGTGTACTGTACTGTGCGCGCGGTGGTCCAGGTGCGGCGGGGAGGACACACAAGAGATGCGTACCGTATTCCGCCCACATTTTTCGTATACGCTCCTGGCACTGCTCGTCGCAGGCTTGGCCATCTGGAGCGTTGGCGCGACGGCTCGTCAGAGCGGCATGGCTGACGGGGTCATTACCGGCACCGTGACCGGCGACAACGGCATTGAGGCCGGCGTCTGGGTCATCGCCGAGACGGAAGAGCTCGAGACGAAGTTCGCCAAGATCGTCGTCACGGATGACAATGGCCGTTTCGTGCTGCCGCAGTTGCCACAGGCGACCTACGACGTCTGGGTTCGTGGCTACGGCCTGGTGGACTCGGACAAGGTCAAGCTGACGACGGGCCAGACAGGCGTGACCTTGACCGCCGCCATCGCTCCGACACCCCGCGACGCGGCGCAGTACTACCCCGGCAACTACTGGTATTCGCTGCTGGAGCCACCGCCCGCCAGCGAGTTTCCTGGCACGGGAAACAACGGCAACGGCATCAACCCGGAGATGCTGACCCAGTCGCACTGGGTCGACAACATGAAGGACGGGTGTCAGCTGTGCCATCAGCTGGGCAACCAGGCGACCCGGGTCGTCCAGCACCGCGACGAGTTTGACTCGACGGTGGCCGCCTGGGATCACCGAGTTCAGACGGGGCAACGCGGCAACCAGATGAGCGGTGCGATGAACCGTTTCGGTCGGCAGCCAGCGTTGGAGATGTTCGCCGACTGGACCGACCGGATCGCGGCTGGCGCCGTTCCCGAAGCCCCGCCGCGGCCCGCCGGCGTGGAGCAGAACCTCGTGGTGACCCTGTGGGACTGGGGCAAGGAGACGTCCTTCATCCACGACGAGATCGTCACCGACAAACGGAATCCGCGGTTGAATGCCCGCGGGCCTGTCTACGGCGTCTCCGCCGGCCACGGCAGCATCACCATGGTGGACCCGGTGGCCAACTCCGCGGTTGAGTTGACCATCCCCGTGCGGTCGGATCCCGAAACGATGCCGACCCGCTTCCCGGACGTCCAGCTGCCGTCGTACTACTGGGGAGACCAGGAACTGTGGGGCGTTGGCGCCAACGAGCGGTCAGACCCACACAACCCGATGATGGACCACGAGGGCCGGGTCTGGATGACCTCGACCATTCGTGAGTTCCAGAACCCCGAGTGGTGCCGGGAGGGGTCGAACAATCCCTACTCGCAGTACTACCCGATCGGTCGCACCGGCCGGCACGCGTCGTTCTACGACCCAGCCGGTGACAAGTTCGTGCTGGTGGACACCTGCTATGGCACGCACCATCTCCAGTTTGGTGAGGACGAGGACAACACGCTCTGGTTCAGTGGCGACGGGAATGTCATCGGCTGGCTGAACACGGCCGTCTATGACGAGACGGGTGACGAGCAGTTTGCCCAGGGCTGGTGCCCAACCGTGCTTGACACCAACGGCGACGGGAAGATCACGAAGCCGTGGAACGAGCGGGCAGAAGCGCCTGATGCGTCGCTCGACACCCGGGTAGCCGGATTCGGGTATGGCATCATCGCCCATCCCACCGATGGGTCGGCGTGGATCAGCCGGACCGGGCCGTTCCCTGGAGCTATCGTGCGGCTGGATCGGGGCGACCACCCGCCGGAGACATGTATCGCCGAGATGTACGAGCCTCCGACGATCGCGGGCTCCGGCCTCGACCCGGCGAAGACCGGTTTCACGCCGCGCGGCATCGACGTGGATCGCAACGGTGTCATCTGGGCCGCCCTCTCGGGTAGCAGCCACATGGCCAGCTTCGACCGCAGCAAGTGCGCGGTGACCAGCGGTCCGACGGCGACCGGCCAGCACTGCCCTGAAGGGTGGACGCTGTATCCGATGCCCGGGCCGAAGATGGCTGGAGTGGAGGGCGATGTTGGTGCCGACTTCCACTACTACAGCTGGGTCGACCAGTACAACACGCTCGGCTTGGGCGATAACATCCCAATCGCGAACGGGTCGACGTCCGATTCATTGCTTGCGCTCGACCCGGACACCAAGGAGTGGGTCATCCTGCGGGTGCCCTATCCGATGGCCTTCTACTCCCGCGGTCTTGACGGTCGTATCGATGATCCGTCGGCCGGGTGGAAAGGGCGTGGTCTGTGGGCCAACTACGGCTCCAACTACGTCTGGCATACGGAAGGTGGCAAAGGCACGAAGAGCAAGGTTGTCCACTTCCAGCTTCGTCCGGATCCGCTGGCGCAGTAGCGCCCTCGATCTGCGATACGACGGTATGGGCGCCGGGGACTGTCGCGAGTCCCTGGCGCCCAGTTTTGTGTATGGGCTGGTGCGAGGCCTTAGCGTGGTTCGGGGAGCACCGTCATCCGGGTCTGTCGGGCCGGTATCTCAACATCGGTCACTGACACGTGGACATTGCCTGTGTGTCCTGCGAGGTCATAGCGACCGGTGGGTAGGACGAACACGCGCGGGACGGTGTCTGCCTCAGTCGGAGCAAAGCCAGCCCGCCCGACGCCGCTGTGCAAGAAGACGCCGACCTGCCAGGTGAGGTCCGCGCTTGCCCAGGACAGTGGCGGGTGCACCAGGAGGGCGCCGAAACCCGGCTGCAGATTGATGATCTCCCGATGTTGTCCCGCTTCGTCCGAGTAGCGCAGCACCGACAACCGCTCGGTCCACGCCAGCGCAACAGCACCGTCGCCGCTGCGGCGGGCGACCTGCAGGTCGTAGAAGCCAGCTGGCACGTCGACGTGTGCCCAGCCGTCTTCGTGTGGCGCCGCCGCCAGTGCCGTGTCGCGTGACGTGGCTGGGTAGACGGAGATGTGACAGTCGAGGGTGACTTCCTGTAATCCGTCGAAGACCCGCACCAGGAGGTCGACCATGGCTGGCTCCTGGGCGGATATGTGGGGCGGACTGAGCAGCGCGGCCGCGAGAACCACGCCGCGGGCAGCGAGGGCAGAACGTCGGCTCATGGGACTGCGTCATGGTACAGGAGACCGGTCACGGTAGCCAGAAGCGCGGCTTGTGGCGCCGAGTGCCGATAAACAATTCGTGACCGAGGTAGACAGAGCAAACGGATCGGGCCCCCATGACGGCGCCCACTCCATGGAGGTGTTTCTTGTGCCGGCGCGCGGTACCGCCTACGAGCTGTACTACGAGCCACCGGATCACGCGTCGGCGCCGCCCGGGCGTACCGGCCGTCTGTTCCAACGTGTGCAACAGCTCCTGTTGCCCGTGCCGCGAGTCGCTCAGTCCCAGCCCTCGCACGCCGGAGAGGTGACTGACACGGCGAGCTGGACTGACCGGGCGCGTGCGGCGGCCGGGCGCCGCCTCGCCGAATGGTTGGCGGAGCAGCGTCTCCTCTGGGCGTTGCGGCACCAGCGTGAAGCGACGTTCGTGTTTCCGGACGATCTGGGCGGTGAGCGGGCGCACGCCGTGGTCAACGACATCCTCCGTCGCGACCGCGAACGTCACCGAGTCTGGCTCATCGTGGATGGCATCGCCACTGCTGTCTTCGGGCCCCTCCTGTTCTTCCTCCCAGGGCCGAACCTTGTGTCCTGGTATTTCGCCGCCAAGACGGTCGGGCACTGGTTGGCGTTTCAGGGCGCTCGCCGTGGGGGCGAGCGTGTTCGGTGGTCAAGCCGCTCGTCCCGCTCACTGGCCGCGGTCCGCGAGGCGCTCGCCTTGCGCCCTGCCGAGCGACAGCGCCGCCTCAGCGAGCTCGGCGCCGAGCTTCGGCTGGCGCATCTGGCCGTCTTTCTCCAACGCACAGCCTGCTAGCGCCTCGTTTCACCAGCCCCCCACGTATCCGCCAGCTCCCCCGGATTTGTGGCGCAGGCCTTCAGGCTTGCGATTCACCGGCTAGCGCACGCGCCACGACCATCCCTCCTCCGGTCGTCCTCTGGCCCGGTGGAGGCTCAACGGCCCTCGGGGCACATGCTATACTGCGCCGATTTGAAGCTCCGCGAAGTGGCCGAGCGTCTCGCGTGCCGGCTTGACGGCGACGGCGATGTCGATGTCATCCGGGTCGCAGGGATCGATGTTGCGCAGGGGGGCGACCTTACCTTTTTCGCGAATTCTCGATACGCGGACGCGTTGCGTTCGACGCAGGCGACGGCGGTCATTCTAGCCGACGACGCGCAAGCTGCGCCGTGCGCCATGCTGCGTTCGCCCACGCCGTATCTCGCATTCGCCCGGGCGGTGGGGTTGTTCGCTGATGTTGTGAGGCCGGCCCCCGGCGTGGACCCGGCCTCCAGCATTGCCCCGGACGTGACGCTCGGCGAGGGCGTCTCGATCGGGCCGTTTGTGTCCATCGGCGCGGGCGCGTCTATCGGTCCCCGAACCATCGTCCATCCGTCGGTCCACATCGGCCCAGGCACGTCGGTCGGCGCCGATTGCGTGCTGCATTCGCATGTCGCGGTGCGGGAGCGGGTGGTGATCGGTGACCGGGTCGTTCTGCAGAACGCGGCCGTGGTCGGTAGCGACGGGTTTGGGTTTGCGCAACGCCCAGACGGGACGCACGAGAAGATCCCCCAGGTCGGTATCGTCGTGATCGAGGCCGACGTCGAGATTGGTGCGCACGTGGCGATCGACCGTCCAGCCATGGGGGAAACGCGGATTCGCGCTGGCGCGAAGATCGATAACCTCGTCCAGATTGGGCACGGGGTACGTGTGGGCCGGAACGCGTTGCTCGCGGCGCAGGTGGGGATCGCCGGGAGCACCACGGTGGAAGACTCCGTCGTGTTGGCAGGCCAGGTCGGTGTCAACGGCCACGTCACCATCGGAGAAGGGACCCGAGCGACCGGGCAGACGGGGATTACCCACTCCGTTCCACGCGGGTCGTTCATCTCGGGGTTGCCCGCAATTGACAATCGCGCCTGGCGGAAAGCCGCCACGTCCTTCAAACTGCTACCGGCCCTCAGAAAGCGGGTAGCCGCGCTCGAACGCCGGCTGGCCGAACTCGAGGCGGCACCACCGTCCACCGAATAGCCCGCACCCCCGGTCGGAGCGTCCATGCCTCGTCTTTGTGCCGTGTTCGTGCTGTGTGTCTTCGCCGGACTGGCCAGCCCCTGGCGGACAATCGCCCAGACGAGTAGTGCCGCGTCAACCGCTGAGCAGACGCCACCGAACCCGGGGTTTCTGACCAGGTATCGATTTCATCTGAACGCCGCACACCTCGGTGCTGCTACCGACAACTTCGTATGGGACACCGATTTCGGCGGTGATCTGGATGTGTTCGACCTCAAGTACGTCCGTGGGAACGTGCTGGTCAATCTAGAGAGCATCGTTGGTCGGCTGATTCGCGCGATTGATCCAAACCAGGGCAACTACACGGTGGATTTGTCCACCTGGGGGCGCTCGCTGGTCCCCGGAGCCGAGGTGGGCGCTACGTTTCACCACGTGTCACGCCACCTCAGCGACCGAGAGAAGGCCTTCGCGATCGCCTGGAACATGCTCGGGATTCAATATGCCTCGCTCCTGGAGATTGGGGGGTGGGATGTCGAGATGAGATATCGCCTGCTCAAGACCCTGCAGCGCTCATTCGTGGACTACACCACTTGCCCTTGGCTTCCATCGCGATCTTGGCCTTGCGGTCGGCCTCAGCCTTCGCCTCGACCTCAGCTTTCATCTTCTTCTCGGCGTCGAGCTTGGCCCTGGCGGCGGCGGCGTTCTGCTTCTCTGCATCGAGCTTTGCGAGACGATCCTTGTCGGCTTTAGCCTTCGCGTCGGCACTGGCCTTGGCCTTGGCGGCTTCAGCGTCGGCCTTGGCCTTG
>SXOW01000480.1 GCA_005778315.1 Acidobacteriota bacterium | reverse complement strand
ATGCACAAACCGACTTGTCACAAGGAGAGCATGGAAGCGGCCCTGGTGTCCTTCGCCCAGGACGCTGCCGCCCAACTCATGTGAGATGACACGAGACCGTCCGTGTACCTGCCGATTGCGGGAGGTGGAAAAAGCAACCGAAGACGTCGTTCACCACACCATACAGAGGAGCGAATCGTGAAAATCAAAGTAGTGAAGAAGGGTACGTCGCAGGGCAAGCCGAACAGTTTCTGCACGTGGATCGTGGATGACTGGAAGGGACCTTCCGCGTAGCGTCACCTCTCGGTCGCCGCCACGGTTCACCATCCTCACCGCACGGGACTATTGCGCCAGCGAGTGTGGTGAAGCAGCGGCTTGGCGCGTGCTGACTGAAACACGCCGACGAGCTACCATGGCTCGTTGCGGCTGGGTCTAGGCGTCGACACGAGAGCAATGTCGCGGACCGTCCAGAACTTACCGAGCGGGGCGGACGAACGGCGAAGACAAAGCCGTTCGTCCACCAGTCGGCGTCATCGTGGGAGCGTGGTGCCTGCCTTGGTGCTGGCGTTCCTGATGGCGTGCGGCGGCCGGACGTCGCCAACATCCGGCGAAGTCGTGCTCACGATCGGCTATGCCGCTCCCGACGGACTCGACCAGCTCACCGCCATGCTCACGAGTGACCTCCTGATTCACACCGGGACGGATGGTAGCGCCGAACCGATGTTGGCCAATGGCTGGTCGGTCAGCGGTGACGGCAGGTCGGTGACGGTCGATCTACGAGAAGACGTACTGTTTCAGGACGGCGGGGTGCTGACCGCCGCCGACGCGAAGTCGACGCTCGACCGACTGCGCGGGCTTCGTGGTCATCTGGCCAGGAACCCGATCATGGAAGACATCGAAGCTATCGCGGTGGAGGGGCCGCACCGGATCCGGATCGATCTGACCCGCCCTTCTGCCCAACTGGTGTTGCTGGCGCTGGGCGTGGGAGTCGCGAAGACCGGGTTGGGCGACCAGAGCATGGGGACCGGGCCGTTCTATATCGAAACGCAGGGGCCTGACGAAACGACGCTCCGAGCACACGACGGTTATTACATGGGTCGCTCGGACATCGATAAGGTCGTCATCAAGACCTATGCTTCGGTTCGAATGGCGTGGGCGGCCATGATGCGGTCCGAGATCGATCTTCTGTTCGATGTGCCGATCGAAGCGCGTGAGTTCGTCGAGGCTGACACGAACGTCCAGCTGTTCTCGCGCGAAACGCCGTACGCCTACGTGCTGATCTTCAACACTCGTCGGCCACCATTCGACGACTACAGACTGCGGGTGGCACTGAGCCACGCGATCGACCGCCAATCCATCGTCGACGGGGCCCTCCGCGGATGGGGATCGGTTGCGACCGGCGTGTGGCCGTCCCATTGGGTCTACCGGGGCCGGGAGTTCACCTACGACTACGACCCTGACCGCGTCCACCAGCAGTTGTCCGACCTCGGCTTGACCGCGCGATCACAGAAGGACCCAGCCAACGCGAGTTTCTCGAGCCGACTCCGTTTCACTGCGATCGTCGCAGAAGGCCAGCCACAGTTGGAGCCGATCGCTCTCCATGTGCAGCGACAACTGGGCGAGATCGGTGTGGACATGGACATCGATTCCAAGTCGCCGACAGAGATGGATCGACAGGTGGCAGGCACGGACTGGGACGCGGCGCTCCTGTCGCTCAACACCGGTCGCAGCCTCGGACGTCTATTCATGTTCTGGCATTCGTCTGGGTCAGCCGCGGTGTCTGGGTTCAGCGGCGCCGATGTCCCCCTCGACTCGCTCCGATCGGCTGTGAGCAAGGCAGACGCGATCAGCGCGGCCGGCGCGTTCCAGCAGACTCTGTTTGGCAAGGCTCCCGCGATCTTTCTGACAAACCGTGAAACCACACGCGCGGTCAGCCGTCGATTCGTCGTGCCTGACGAGCCAGGTCGCGACGTCATTGAAACGTTGTGGCGCTGGCGACTTGCGGACGACAGCTCCGTAGCACGGGCGACGGCAGCGAACTGATGCGCAGCATTACGACCCGCTTCGTCATGCTCGTGGCGACCGCGGCCGTCGCGCCGCTCGTTCTGTTTGGCGCCGTGTCGGTGTACTCGCTGCGAGCCGGCACCAGGCAGTCGGTGACAGAGGGCAACCTGAATGTCGCGGCCAGGGCCGCCGAGCAGATCGCGCAGCACATGGACCATCACGTCAGCGTGGTGAAATCGATCGGGGCAGACCTCAGGGATACCGAGCTTCAACCCTGGCAGCAAGTCAGGATTCTGAAGAATCACGTGCTCGATCTGGATGTTTTCCGGGAGCTGACACTGTTCGCGGGTGACGGCTCCGTCATCGGCACCAGTCGGCTTGGCGACGGGCGTCTGCCACCGCCTCCGATGTCAACCGACGAACCGATCATCGCCGACGTATCCGTTGACGATGATTTCCTGCCGACCACAACGGTGTCATTGCCGGTGACGCGCCGCGGAGCAGGAGTCTGGCTGGTCGGCGAAGTCAGCCTCGAAGAGTTGTGGCGCATGGTCGACCGGATTCGAGTCGGTCAGCAGGGCTTTGCGCTTGTCGTAGCCGAGGGAGGCCAGCTGATCGCCCACGGCGACCCGGACAAGAAACTGCGCATCGCGACGGGCGAGAACCTATCTCAGCACCCTCTAGTGCGAGATGTCGCCGCGCGCCGCTCCTCGACCACCGGCAGGGACACCCCTTCTTCGCCGCTCGTCCTCGAAACCGAGGACGAGAATGGCCGTGGCTTGTTGGCGGTGGCGGCGGCGGTGCCTTCGCTCAACTGGACCGTCATCGTCGAGCAGCCGACGAGCGAAGCCTTCGGTCTGTTGAACCGGCTCCAGGCCCAGCTGATCGCGGTCATCGTCGGGGCGCTGCTTCTGACGGTCGCGGTCGGCTTCCTCTGGGGCCGTTCGTTCATCCGCCCGATTCTCGCATTGACGCGCGGCACCGAGGCTATCGCGAATGGACACCTTGAAGAACGCGTGGCCATCGGAGGCAGCGACGAACTGCATCAGCTTGGCGAGTCGTTCAACAGCATGGCGATCGAGTTGGACAAGCTGCAGCGTGACGTCAGGAGGCAGGAACGCCAAGCGATGTTCGGCCGCATCGCCGCCGGCCTGGTTCACGATCTCTCGCATCCCATCCAGAACATCGGGAACAGCTGTCGGTTGATCGGGAAACTCTTCGACGACCCTGACTACCGAGCGACGTTCACGCGAACGGTCGATCGTGAGTTTGCCTCGATCAAACGTGTGCTGGAAGACCTCCGGAATCTCGCTCGGCCGATACCCCTGGAGCGTTTCCCGGTCGATATCAACCGGTCAATCACCGAGGTCGCGGAATCGATGCAGGCCCTGGCAATGACCGCAGGAGTCAGACTCACGACGAGGCTGGAAGTCGACCGCCCATTCATCGAGGGGGACCTGTTCGCGCTGAGCCGGGTGTACCGCAACTTGATTCTCAACGCGATCGAGGCGACCCCTGCTGGCGGCGACGTCACCCTGCTGGTCGAAGAGGAGAACACCCGAGTCCGGATATCGGTCCGTGACACCGGTGCTGGCATCCCTCAAGACCGGCTCGAAACCATTTTTGAAGACTTCGAGACCACCAAGCGGCTCGGGCTTGGCCTGGGTCTGGCGATTTCTCGGAAAATCGTCGATCAGTTGGGCGGGGACATCACCGTGACGAGTGTGGTTGGGCGCGGGACGACCTTCCAGTTGGAATTCGACCAGTTGGAATCAACTCACGCCCTGGTCGCGGCCGCCAGCTAGGGTGACCCGCCCCGTTTCCGACTGCGGGGCTAGGGCTTGGACATGGCGGCTTTGAGCCGCGCTGACGCGAACAAGGGGACAACAATGTTTCAGAAGCTCATCAAGAAGACCAGCTTGGCCGTCGAAGAGCACACACTCAGTGTGCACTACTACGAGACCCGCACACTGCACGGCGACCCACGGTTCAGTGCTGAGGTCGTGTTCCACCCGCAGGACCACATGATCCTGGACGCGGATTCGGTGAACCGTCTCGAGACGCAGATCGCCAGCTTGGTCCACGCGTCGGTGTACAGCCGCGCACTCCTGGGATCGGGTTCAACGGTGTAACGCTGAGAGCGCGCGGCCCAGAGCCACGCGCTCGACGTCCATACCGGACGACTATTTCAGAACGGCGTCCTTCAGCTGCTTGGCGATCCGAGCCTTGACCACGGTCTTCGCTGCAATCGGAATCTGGTCCCCGGTGGACGGGTTGCGACCCATTCTCGCGGGGCGATTCTGCAGCACGAGTTTGACCATCCCGGGTAGGACGAACTCGCCGGAGCGAAGCAGCTCGGCCTCGGACAATGCTTGCAGCGCGTCAAAGAAATCGCGCACGTCCGTTCGTTTCATGCCGAACTTCTCGCTGAAATGCGCGAAGAACTCGGTCTTGCCCAACCTGCGGGCGTCGGTCATCAGCGTCCCCCTGACTTTGGCGCGCACCTGCGTCGTTCACATCACCGCCACGCACGCGACTGGCGGCTCCGATTCGCCCTTCTGGCAAGGACGCCGTATGCTAGCGCGCGACGTTTTGAGTGTCAATCCATGCAGCCAGCCAGCCGATATAATGCGGCCCATGTCCCCAGATTCACTCGAGACGTTTGCCAACCCCAAGCCCCCACGCGAAGACGAGATCGTTCCAGTGACCCATCGAGTACCGGTCGAAGACACACTCGATCTACACGCGTTTGCGCCGCGCGATGTCGCGTCCGTCGTCGCGGAGTTCGTGGTCGAGGCACACGCACGGGGGTTTGCCGAGGTGCGCCTTATTCACGGTCGTGGCGTCGGCGTACAGCGCCGCACCGTGCACGAAACACTGGCTCGGCATCCGATCGTCGAGGACTTCTGGGACGCGCCAAGATCACACCTCGGCGCGACGATCGCCAGCTTGACCAAGAGCCGCCCATGACGGTCACCTCAGCCCAAGGCCCGCAAGTGCCGTTTACCGGAATTGCGCCCGTCGACAACGCGGAGTTGCGGCGCCGCGCGGCGCGACTGTCGGTGGAGCTCAGCAGACGTCGGAGCGTGCGCGACTTCTCCCAACGGTCGGTGCCACAAGACGTCATCGACGACTGTCTGCGAGTCGCCCTCTCGGCCCCGAGTGGCGCGAACCAACAACCGTGGCACTTCGTATCGGTGACGGACCCGGCGACGAAGGCTCGGATCCGAGTGGCGGCCGAAGAGGAGGAACGCGCCTTCTACGAGCGTCGCGCGCCGACAGAATGGCTGGAGGCGCTTGCCCCGCTTGGGACGAATGCGCACAAGCCTTTTCTGGAACACGCGCCATGCCTCATCGTGATCTTCGCGCAGCTGTTTGGTGGGATTGACGGCGACAAGTCCAAGCACTACTACGTGCACGAATCGGTCGGCATCGCAACCGGCATGCTTATCTCGGCGCTCCACCAGGTCGGCCTGGCCTCCTTGACGCACACCCCCAGCCCCATGCGATTCCTCAACGAGATTCTTGGCCGCCCCTCGAACGAGCGGCCGTTCTTGATTCTCGTGGTCGGACATCCGGCCGGCGGCGCAACCGTCCCGGACATTGCCCGCAAACCGTTCGACACTGCGGTCACGCACGTCTGACTCTGGCATGACGAGCCCACCCGGACGCGCTGTCAGCCGAACCCGGACACTGGCGGTGACCGCGCTGGCAGCGACAATGCTCCTCGTCGCTCCGCCACGGCTCGCCGGGCAGGCCGACTCTCTCCCGGTGCTGCGCATCAGGGCGCCGGATACGCTCCGTGTAACCGCACACCGACTTGAGCGCGCCCCCACCGCCCCCCTGGCAACTGCGATGTCCCTGGCGGGTCTTCGGGAGCCTGGGCTGCCCATTGACGTCTTCCTCAGCCCCAACGACTCGGAGCTCGCCCGCGCCGCGCCACCCTGGATCTCCGGTTTCGCCGATGCCGATCGCAACCGGGTCGTCTTGTTTCCTGGCCG
Source organism: Acidobacteriota bacterium (assembly GCA_005778315.1). Lineage (GTDB taxonomy): Bacteria > Acidobacteriota > Vicinamibacteria > Vicinamibacterales > UBA8438 > UBA8438. The sequence goes on along the minus strand of SXOW01000480.1, from coordinate 7,015 downwards.
GACGGGCCACTCGGGCTCGCAGGCCATCGAGACGGTCCTCCACCACGAGGTTGCGCATGTATTGTTCTCGAGAGCCGCACGTGGTCGTCCGGTGCCTCGCTGGTTCAACGAAGGCCTCGCGCTCGCCGCTGAACGTCCGGTCGGGATCTCACCCCCTCCGAGGCTTGCCTGGACCCTCGTGCGTCACGGGACGCTGTCGATTGCGGACCTCGAGCGGTTGTTCGGCGACGGGCGCGCCTCCGACCAACGTGCCTACGCGGTCGCCGGCGCGCTGATCCGCGACCTGCTGCGCGTCCACGGCCAACACAGTGCCGGCAGAGTGCTCGCCCTCATTGGCCAGGGACGAGGGTTCGACGATGCGTTCGCCGCCGCCACCGGCGAACGGCCGATGGACGCTGTCAACCGCTTCTGGAGCGACCAGCAACTCTGGACGCGATGGGTCCCGTTTCTCACCGGACCGGTGTTTCTATGGAGCGGGATCACGTTGTTGGCGTTGCTGGCGATCGCCGCCCATCGACGGCGCCGAGCGGCGCAGCGGCGGGCCTGGGACGCGGAGGAACGGGCCGAGGCAGAGCGGGTCGCACTGCAGCGACTGATAGAAAGCGACCCCGGCGCGTCGGGCAGCTCGTATGAGGTGCATTGACGCGTGACGGGAACCGGGGCGAGGTCAGCGATCAAGCCCGAGGAGACGCGCTGGGTTGCGGCGGATCATGAGATCAATGTCTGCGTCACCGATCCCCTCGGCGCGAAGGCCCTCCATGAACGCGACCAGTCCATCGGTGTGCAGCGGGCTCATCGCTTGTCCCAAGTCTGAGGACAGCAGAAAGTGACGCGCGCCAAATGTCCGGATCGCGGCGGCGTAGTCGGCCAACGCGAACTCCCCGTTTTGTATCGCCAGCCAGACAAGCTCGATGATAGCGTCCTGCTCCACCATGGCTGCGAGCTGCTCCGTCGAAGGCTGCTGTCCGAGCCCATGCGTGACCAGAATTTTGCGGACACCTCGACGGCGTGCCTCCGGGATGAGCGCCACGACCTCGGCCGGAGACGAATGCCCCATGGCCAGCACCAGGTCGTGCTCCGCAATCAAGTCGAAGATCTCCCCAAGCGCCGGATCCGGTCGACCGCCAACCATGACCGGAATGAACTCGCCGGGGTCTCCGGCTCGCGTCATCCAGAACTCGGCGTCGAACGTCGGCAACCAGACCACCTTGCCCCGTCCTCCGGAGAACGCGACGAGTTGCCGCACCGCCTCGGCGTTCAAGCCGCCGACGGCGTGGTTGAGGGCAACGCCGCCGAAGATCTCGATTCCGTCGACCTCCTGCATCGCCAACCAGGCCCGGTCTGCCGTCATCGTAAAGTGGTTCTTGAACACCAGACCGCGCATGCCGGCGCGTTTCGCGATTCTGGCCACTTCCAGGTCGCTGACCGAACGCGGCCGCGAGTCCGGTCCGGAATGCACGTGAAAATCGATGACACCGGCCAGCGAGGTCGTTTGGCCGTTGGCACGGCCACCAACCATGAGCATCAGTGATGGAACCAGAGCAACGATGAGCCACCGTGTCATGACTAAACAGACCTCACCTCAGCCCGGCTTCCGTCGAGTCGGGCGTCACCTGAACATTCGTAGCATCTTGGTCAGCGGGTCGTACATCCGATCGACGACGCGCTCCTTGAGCGGAATGATCGCGTTGTCGGTGATGGTGATCTCTTCGGGACAGACCTTCGTGCAGCACTTGGTAATGTTGCAATACCCGACGCCGTGCTCGTTCGCGAGGTCGTCCAGTCGATCGTCGGTGTCGAGCGCATGCATTTCGAGCGCGGCGGTGTACACGAGGTAGCGTGGCCCGATGAACTTATCGTGTAGCCGGTGATCACGCAGAACGTGACACACGTCCTGGCAGAGAAAACACTCGATACACTTCCGGAACTCCTGCACCCGTTCCACGTCGTACTGATCAACCCGCCAGCTGCCGTCCGGGGCGTCGGGGTCTCGGGGGCGGAACTTCTTGATACGTTGCTTGACCTCGTGGTTCCAGGACACATCCGTGACCAAGTCACGGATCAAGGGAAACGTCTGCATCGGCTCGATCGTGACGGGCTCGTCGAGCGGCAACGAATTCAGCCGGGTCATACACATCAGCTTGGGATTGCCATTCACCTCGGCGGAGCAGGACCCACACTTGCCGGCCTTGCAATTCCAGCGCACCGCCAGATCATTGGCTTTCTCGGCCTGTATCTGATGCACGGCATCAAGCACGACCATCCCCTCGGACACCTCGGTCGTATAGTCCTCGAAGGCCCCGCCCTCCGCGTTCCCCCGCCAAATTCTGAATGTCGCGCTGCTCATCAACGTCTCCCGCCTCGTGTCGCGTGCCGCCGGATGGTCCGCTACTTGTTGTCCTCGATGATTTGCTGCAGGTCTTTTCGCATCGGAGCAAGCGGCGCCTGAACGACCTCCATCTCACCGCCGGACCCAAGCCGGGTCACCGTGTTCACCTTGGCCTGTTCGGGGTCTTTCTCAAGAAAGTCCTCACGGAAGTGCGCCCCCCGACTCTCTTTCCTGAGAATCGCCGACTTCGCCACCGCTTCGGCCACCATCAGCAAGTTCCGCAAATCGAGCGCGGTGTGCCAACCGGCGTTGTATTCCCGGTTGCCCTGGACACCGACTTTCCCTGCGCGCTCGTACAGTTGCCCAAACGCGTCAAGCGCCTTTTTGATCTCGGCCTGGCTGCGCACAATACCCACTTGCGCCTGCATCATGTCCTGCAGATCAAACTGCACCTGATACGGTCCTTCCGCGTCTGAACCCGCACGCTCGAAGGGTACGAGCGCGTGCCGAGCGACGGCCTCGACCTCGTCAGGGTTGACCGACGCCCCGGTCTGTTCCTTGGCAAACGCCGCCGCATACTGGCCGGCTCGCTGACCAAACACCAACAGATCAGACAGGGAGTTGCCGCCAAGGCGATTGGCGCCGTGCAGCCCGGCCGCACACTCGCCAGCCGCGAACAGTCCCGGCACGGTCGACATCTGCGTGTCTGCGTCGACACGAATGCCGCCCATGACGTAGTGCGTCGTCGGGCCGACTTCCATCGGCTCCTGCGTAATGTCGATTCCGGCCAGCTGCTTGAACTGGTGATACATGCTCGGCAGCTTCTTCTTGATGTGCTCGGCGCCGTTGGGCAAACGCGCCTTGATCCACGCGATGTCGAGAAACACACCTCCGTGTGGACTGCCCCGCCCTTCCCGGAGCTCGCGCACGATGCACCGGGCGACGTGGTCTCGAGTCAGCAGTTCCGGCGGTCGTCGAGCTTCTTTGTCTCCCTGGGTGTATCGCCAGCCTTCCTCTTCGTCGTCGGCCGTAGAGCTCTTGTACAGATCGGGGATGTCCTCGAACATGAACCGCTTCCCCTCGCTGTTTCGAAGCACGCCACCTTCACCGCGCACGCCCTCGGTGACCAGGATGCCTCGCACGCTTGGGGGCCAGACCATACCGGTGGGGTGGAACTGGACAAACTCCATGTCCATCAGCTCCGCCCCCGCCCGGTAGGCGAGCGCGTGTCCGTCACCGGTATATTCCCAGCTGTTGCTGGTGACCTTGAACGCCCGGCCGATGCCGCCACTCGCCAGCACGACCGCGCGCGCAGCGAAGACGCGGAAGCGGCCTTTCTCACGGTCATACCCGAAGGCGCCAACGACGCGGTCACCGTCCTTCAGCAACTCGATCACCGTGCACTCCATATGCACGTCGATACCCTGGTGAATGCCGTGGTCCTGCAGTGTCCGGATCATCTCCAGTCCGGTCCGGTCGCCGACATGCGCGAGCCTCGGATACTTGTGGCCACCGAAGTTTCGCTGCAGGATTCTCCCGTCCTTCGTACGGTCGAACACCGCCCCCCAGGCTTCGAGTTCGCGTGCCCGTGCCGGCGCCTCCTGTGCGTGCAGTTCGGCCATGCGCCAATTGTTGAGATATTGGCCACCGCGCATCGTGTCGGCGAAATGCACCTTCCAGTTATCGCGATCGTCCACGTTGGCCAGGGCGGCCGCCATGCCCCCCTCGGCCATCACGGTGTGTGCTTTGCCCAGTAGCGACTTGCACACGAGACCGACGGACACGCCGGCCGCCGACGCTTCAATGGCGGCCCGCAAACCAGCGCCGCCGGCGCCGATCACCAACACGTCATATTCGAAAGATTCGTATGTCATCTACAACAATCTGAAATCAGTCCAGATCCCCATCGCGCACAACCGCACATAGACGTCGGAAAAGGTGACCCAAGCCAGGCTCATCCACGCGTAGAGCATGTGCCGGCGGTTGAAGCCGCTCACGCAGTCATAACAAGACCGCTGGAGCGGCAACCCTGCAATCCGGTCATGACGCCCGCCGACCAGATGTCGCAGCGAGTGGCAGCCAAGGCTGTAGCTGCCAAGCAGCACCACGTTCATCGCGAGCACCAAGGTCCCGACGCCGATGCCGAAGGACACGACACCGGTGGCGGCGTCCTCGAACCACAGGGCGTTCCACACGTCGTAGGTCAGGAACACCAGAAACAGCAGCGCCAGATACATGAAGTAGCGGTGAATGTTCTGGATGATGAGCGGAAAGGAATTCTCGCCCAAGAACGTAGACCGTGGCTCGCCCACCGCGCACGATGACGGGTCGGCCCACATCGCTTTGTAGTACGCACCTCGGTAGTAGTAGCAGGTCACCCGAAAACCCGCTGGCGCCCACAGAATGAGAAAAGCGGGCGAGAACGGAAGAAACCCGGGCCACCATCCGGGCTGCGGCCCGAACAGGCTGTGCGGGGACCCCCCAAGCAATTCCGGGGAATAGAGCGGCGACAGATACGGGCCAAAGTGATAGAACTCACCCTGGAACGCGGCCCACGTCATGTACGTGATGGCCGTCGCCAGCCCCAGGAACACGGCGAAAGGTTGCAGCCACCACCTGTCCCGCCGCATGGTCTGTCCCCAGCCACGCACCGGTGCGGCTATCTGAACCGGTTGAACCTGTTCCATCTTGTGTCACTCCGCCTCTGCGGGCGAACCAGCGGGTCTGGCTGCTTCGCGGCAGGCCGTGGGGCCCGGACGGCCCCGTCCATCCCGTGGGCGCGACCCAAGACCGCGGCCCGATTTGGCGCTCTGGCGCGCCAACACCGGGCAGAGACTATCACTTTTCCGGACGCGCGCCGAACCGTCGCCCCTTCGTTCCGTCTATCTGAGACCTTCGAGCAGGCCGACCCCACCCAACTGCTCCATCTGGGCCAGGATCCACTCCTGCCGAGAGCGCACGTAGGGCGACGGCCGCGCGACGAGGAGCCGTTTCGGGCTTGGCAGGACCGCGGCCAGGAGTGCTGCCTGCTGGCGATCGACCCGCGCCGGTTCGCGTGCAAAAAAGCGCTCGCTGGCGGCGCCAACTCCGTAGACGCCGGTGCCGAACTCGGCCACGTTGAGATAGACCTCGAGCACCCGGCGCTTGCTCCACACCAGCTCGATGAGCACGGTCAGATAACCGTCGGACGGCAGGAGATCCGTGGCACTTGAAAGGGGCTGTGGTCCTGGCACAAATTGTCTTTCATGGACGGTCGCAGCTGCCCCTGCATCCAGGATCCCGCCCACCCCTTCGGTCAACAGAGCGATGGTGAGTTGTCCCTCCGATTCTTCAACTTCGATCTGCTCCCCGGCTGAGATAATCTGTTGAATCGTTGTGCTGACGGTGAACCCCCAGTTTGGTGTCTTTACCAAAGGGCTGTTGGAACTGATGCGCCAGACCAGTGCGGTGTCGGTGGCTGAACTTTCGAACAGCACCCAACCCTGATCGTCCAGACGCGCGATTTTAGCGGGCAACGTTTTGCCATCCAGAATAAAGGAAGTATCGGCTACAGTTCGGAAATTCCGTCCCACCACGTGGAGACTGTCGCAGAACGATACCACGCCGATCCCGGTAGTACTCAGGATCAGTGGTTTGGCACGCATCTGACCTTCCTGTGGCTCGTCCTCCGGTGCCACTTGCGCTGACTCAGGTGATTGGGGCTGCTCCGGGCCCGAGCAGCCGGACAAATTGGTAAACCCGAGCAGCAGCAGGGCTAAGGTAAGGGTTTTAAACATGGCATTCCTCCTCGCGTACCTGTGTGACGGCTGTTCACCAGAAGCTACAGCGTTGGTCCAGTAAGATAAGTCCGCAAGTGCGACAGACAAACCTCTTTTTCGGTCACTCTTTCGTTGTACAGCCACGCCGTCAACCGTTTGGACCGGGAAAAACTACTTTCAGTCGGAACCTGTCCGTTTATATTCTTCAGGATAATTCTACTGCGAATAAACACCCACCCTGTACACCCTGGAGGGAAAATGAAAAACCCTGTCTGTACACGCCTTCCAAAGGCAAAACTACGGTTCGACGGCCCCGTAGGCGACTACCTCAAGGGCGTCCGGGAGCAATGGCTGCTCGTGGCTCCGAAAGCCAATCCCGCCATGCTGGAAATGTTCCGCGACCGTGACGCATCGCCCTTGCGTCAGATGGTTCCGTGGGCGGGCGAATTCGCGGGCAAATACCTGACCGGGGCGGTACAGATCCTACGCGTCACGGGCGATCCCTCGCTGAAGAAATGGCTCAGCACGTTCGTACCCATCCTCATCCGCCTTCAAGACACCGACGGCTATCTCGGTCCCTGGCCCAGGGGCCATCACCTGACGAACTCGTCGCCGTCGGAACGCCACACCTGGGATACCTGGGGCCACTATCACGTTATGCTGGGGCTCATCCTCTGGCATGAGGAAACGGGTGATGGGGACGCCCTGGCCTGCGCCGAACGCATCGCGGACCTGCTCTGCCGGATGTATCTCGGTGGCAAGACGCCGCGTCTGGTCGATACCGGTTCAACGGAGATGAACCTGGCACCGGCACACGCCCTCCTCATCCTCTACCGGAAGACAAAAACCGAGCGCTATCTGCAGATGGCCCAACAGATTGTGGACGAATTCTCAGCTCAGGAGGACGGCAAACCGCTGGCCGGCGACT
>SXOW01000479.1 GCA_005778315.1 Acidobacteriota bacterium | reverse complement strand
GTTGGGCGGTCCGTTGCGACGCCTGCTGCTGGTGATTACCGCGTTCACCGTGGCGCACAGCGTGACGCTCGCGCTGGCGGTGCTTGGCGTCGTGTCGCCCCCGGGGGGCGTCGTGGAGCCAGTCATCGCGCTCAGCATCGTCTATGTCGGAGCCGACAATCTGTTGGTGCGACAGGGGCGGGACATGCGCGTCTGGATCGCCCTTGTCTTTGGGCTCATCCACGGCTTCGGGTTCGCGAGCGTGTTGCGCGAGATGGGGCTGCCAAGCGGCGCCCTCGGGTGGTCGCTGTTCTCATTCAATCTGGGTGTAGAAATTGGGCAGCTTGCGGTGGCGGTGGTGGTCGCCTCGGTGTTGATGGCCATTAGGCGCCGCAGTGATGTGGCGGGTCGACGGGTCGCGATGGTCGGCTCCATCGCGGTGATCGCCGCCGGCCTATTCTGGTTCGTGGAGCGGGTCTTTTTTTCAGGAGGCATGGCATGAAGAGGGAACTGGCGCTTGGGGTGTTGATCGTCGGCGGTGGGCTTGTGATGGCCTGTGCTGGAGGAGGAGAGCCCGAGCCGGCGGCCGAGGCACCAGCAGCCACCGAGGCCGCGCCGCCCGCCGAGGCACCACCGGAGAACGTAGTCGAAGTGGAGCGCCTCGAGGACAATCTCTTTGTACTGCGTGGTGGCGGCGGCAACTCCGCGGCGTTCATCACCAGCGACGGCGTGGTGCTCGTGGACACCAAGCTCGCGGGTTGGGGGCAACCGCTCATCGATGCCATCGGCGAACTGACATCCAATCCGATCACGACCATCATCAATACCCACGCGCACTTCGACCACGTGGACGGCAGCGTCGAGTTTCCCGCGACGGTCGAGTTCGTGGCCCACGAGAACACGCAGCGGTTGATGCGGGAGAACAATCCGGTGCGCGGCATCCAGGCGGAGCCTCGGCCGAGCCCCTTCCAGGGGGACGATGCCGTCGGCATCCCCGAGCGGACATTCACGGACACGCTGACCCTCGGGAGTGACGGCGACCGGGTCGAGTTGCACTATTTCGGGCGCGCCCACACCGGCGGCGACACCTGGGTCGAGTTTCCGTCGGCACGCACGGTGCACGCCGGCGACGTGTTTCCGAACACGATGGTCCCGATCATGGACTTCAACAACGGAGGCAGCGGCGTCGACTATCCGGCCACACTGAAAAGCGCCTCGGATGGCCTCACGGAGATCGACCGCGTCATCACCGGTCACGGTGCGGTCCTGACGCCGGGTGATCTCAGGGAGTACGCCGACTTCGTGGCTGGTTTCGTGAGCGACGCGCAGGCGGCGAAAGCGGCCGGCACCTCCGCGGCCGACTTCGTGACCGGGTGGGAGCCGTCTGGCCCGTACGCCGACTACACCAAGGGGCCGGCCGAGCGTCTAACCGTGTACGTGCAGGACATCTACGACGCCACCCCGTAGCGTCTCGGCATTCGTCCCGGAGGGTAGAACCTGGAGAAAACAGGTGACCGGGCATTCCCGGATCGGGATAATAGCGCGAGGATAGAATGCGGGCGCCTGCGGGGGACCGCGTGAGAAAGGGATCGACCATGTCGAAGCAGACTACGCGTCGTGAAGTGCTCAAGGGAGGCGCGGCCATTGCGGGGCTCGGGGCGCTCGGTTTCCCCCAGTGGGGCCTGCCGGCCCTGGCCCAGGGAGAAACACTGGTTCAGTTCACCGACTTGCCGGACGAGATCGTCCTCGAACGGACGCCGGACCGCCGGATCATCGAGATTCGGGACATTGACGGTCCGATCACGCCGGCGAACAAGTGGTTCACGACCCAGCACTACGGGCACCCGACCATCGACCGCACGACGTATCGTCTGCGTGTCTCCGGCATGGTCGATTCGCCGCTGGAGCTGTCGCTGGCTGACATCCGCGCCATGCCGAGTCGCGAGCTGGTCTTTGGGTTCGAGTGTTCCGGGAACCGCGGACCGCAGAACGGCCTGTCGAGCAACGGTCGGTGGACCGGTGTGTCTCTGCGCACGGTGCTCGAGCGGGCCGGGGTTCAAGAGGCGGGAACCGAGTTCGTCTTCTTCGGGGCCGACCGAGGCGAGGAGGATGTCGATTTCCGCGGTCGGACCACGAAGGTGGAGCAGCAGTATGGGCGGAGCTTGCGCCGGCACGTGGCTCTGTCGGACGAGCCGATGTTGGCGTATGGGCTGAATGGCGATCCGTTGACCGTCCACCAGGGGAGTCCGTTGCGCCTATTGGTACCGGGGTGGTATGGCGCGCCGAACGTCAAGTACCTGTCCGAGATTTATGTGCAGGAGGACCAGTATCTCGGGAAGTACCAGACACACTGGTATCGCACCTTGAAGGGGCAGACGATCAACGGCGAGACGAAGTGGGTAGAGACCGCCATCTCCAAGATGCGGCTGAAATCGTACATTGCCCGCGTGACCAAGGCGGGTAATCGGCACAAGGTCTTCGGCGTCATCATGCACGACGGCACGCCGATTCAGTCCGTCGAGGTTCGTATCGATGACGGTCCATGGCAGGCGGCGACGCTGGACCCGTCCACCAGTGAGAAATACTCGTGGAAGTTCTTCAACTACGACTGGGACGGGGCGACCCCCGGTGAGCACACCGTGACGTCGCGGGCCACCGACACCAGTGGCTATGTACAGCCGACGGCCGCAGAACTGGAGGTCAAGAAGACCTTCCTCGAGCAGAACGACCAGCACCCACGCACGCTGATCATCACCTAGCGCGCGTTCTGCGGTACATGGCACGGCCCGTCAGACCTCAGGTCTGGCGGGCCGTGTCATGTACGAGCCTGGAACCGCACGTCGCAAAGCCCTTGAGGGCCGGCGTGCCGAGGGTCAGTCAATCGCAAAGCAATAGAAGAGCCCGGCGCCGCCGGTTGCGACCAGATCCGCCTGGCCACAGCCCCTGGTGGGATGTTCGGAATTCCACGAGTTCACCCCGTCACCGCGTCCAATCCGGTCGTGATGCCCCACCATGGCGCTGCCGTCACCGCTAGACGTCCAGTTTCCGCAAGTGCGGTCTTCGCCGGCGGGGAACGCGGTGCCGTCGGGTTGCGACCCGGTCAAGATATCGTGCTGGTTCGGATCATCCCCGACCCCGTTCACCGGGTCGAGCCGCTCCGTGGTCGCCCGCTCCTTGTTGACGTGGTTGTCGTCACTGTGGAGCGCGTCCACGTTGGCGGCGATGAGCAACGCCTCGGCGTTGTACCAGGGCCCGGTGCCGATCCGGTCGCGCGCGTGCACCGCTGGCGCCGTGTCGGTGGCCGATGCACTCAGATACGCGCGCCACCTATGGTCACCGGCGTATTCCGCCGCCGCCAACGCCTGGCAATGAGCGTCGGCTCCGTCAAGTCCGCCGAGGTCGCCGCCGTTTCCTGGACCGACGCTGGTCACGAAGAACGTCGTGACCGACTTGGCGCCGCCCATTTCAAGCATGTCCGGCACGGCGGCGGTGTCAGGCTCTGTGTCCTGGGCGGCGGGGGGCGGTGTGCTGTCCACGGGCTCGGGACTCGGTGGTTCGGTGCCGGCGCACGCCAAGGCGCCGACGGACAGCCAGCCGGCGAGGCAGGTCACGCGAAGTGTGGGTCTGCAGTGTGTCATCTGTGTGCTCCTGCCCGGTATGGTGCCCGCGGCAACCGCTCTCGTCAACCCCGGCCCCGTTGGCCGGGCGTATAATCGCGTCACTCTCCACCGCTGCAGTCATGTCAGATTCGGACACGCAGAGGAACACGCGATGGAACCGAAACGATTTCTGATCACCGGCGGCAGCCAGGGTATCGGTGCGGCTTTGACGGGCCTGGCGCGCGCCGCGGGGCACGCGGTCGTGTGTACCGGGCGACACGAAGAGCCCCTGGCACACGTTGCCAGTGCCACCGGGGCCGTCGGGCTCGTGTCGGACAACAGCGTTCCGGCTGATAACGAGCGGACAGTCGAAGCCTGTCGGCGTGAGATGGGGGGCATCGACGTCCTGATCAACAATGCCGCCTCCTGGTACGACGCAGCCATCGGTGAGTTGGATATGGACGCCATGCGGCGCCTTTTCGACAGCAACGTCTTTGGCATGGTCGATTTGACCAACCGGGTCGTGCCGCTGATGAAGGCGCAGGGGTGGGGCGACATCGTGAACCTGTCGTCGACGTCGGGGACCAAGGGGCGTAAACTCGGCACGGCCTACGCGGCGAGCAAGTGGGCGGTGCGCGGGATCACACAGTGCTGGCAGGCTGAACTGAGACCCCACAGTATTCGTGTGGTGAGCATCTGTCCCTCCGAGGTTCAGACTCGTTGGGGCGGCCACGAGGGACGCGACAACCCGAACAAGCTGTACGCCATCGACATTGCCGAAACCATCATGGCGGCCCTGGCGATGCACCCCCGCGCGTTCTGGCCGGAATTGTCGGTGTTCGCCACGAACCCCTGGAGCGAGCAGTGAGCCGTCGCTCGTGGCGCCTCCTCGCAGCGGTCGTGGGCGTCGCGCTCGGCCCGGCCGCGTGGTTCGGTGGCGGATGGGGGCCCGGTGACGTCGCCGTCGCTCAGCCGGCACCAGGTTTACCAGCTCGGCCGTTGCCAGATGGTCCCCTTGCGTTCGAGACCGCCGAGCAGGCACACGTTCGGATGGTCGTTGTCACCCGCGGCTTGTCGCATCCGTGGGGGCTGGCGTTTCTTCCAGACGGACGGGCGTTGGTCACCGAACGCGAAGGCCGCCTGCGGGTCATTCGAGATGGCCGGCTCGACCCGGAACCGGTATCCGGCGTGCCTCCCGTGCATGCTCAAGGGTTGGCGGGGCTGATGGATGTGGCGATCCATCCCGAATTTGCCGACAACGCGTGGGTCTATCTCACCTATTCGAAGCCGATGGGTCCGTTGGAGGACGATGCGGTGCGCGTCGCGCTGGCCCGCGGCCGACTCGAGGGGGCGGCGCTGCTCGACGTGCAGGACCTCTTTGTGTCGGATCTGGTGGGCGGAGACGGAACGGCGGCCTCCCGCCTGACGTTCGGTGAGGACGGCACGCTGTTCATGACAGTGGGCGGCGCTTTTGGTTCGGACGGCGGCGGCCTGAGGGCCCAGGACCCGGCGAACACGATAGGGAAGCTGGTGCGGCTCACGGACAACGGCGAAATCCCCGCTGACAATCCGTTCGTGGGACGGGACGGGTATCGGGCGGAGGTGTTCTCATCGGGCCATCGCAACCAGTT
>SXOW01000478.1 GCA_005778315.1 Acidobacteriota bacterium | reverse complement strand
GTGTCCTTCGTCATGGATTCTGCAACAGGGGGAGCCGCTATGTTGAAGTGGAGATTGACCGCACTGCTGGGGCTCGCGTGCGGCGTGACTGGGATCGGCTGGGGCTACGCACAGCAGCAGGAGGTCCCTGGATTCTACGAACTGCGCGTCTACACCGCCCAGCCTGGGAAACGGGACGCGCTAGCGGCGCGATTCGCCAACCGGACCGCGGCCATCTACGCCCGGCACGGCATCACGAACGTGGGCTACTGGATTCCCCAGCAGAGCGATCCGGAGCTTGGCATCACTGCCGAGAACACGTTCATCTACATCCGCGCGTATCCATCGAGAGAAGAACGCGATAAGCGCCTCAAGGCGAGGGGCGATGATCCGGAATTTATCGAGGTTGTGACGAAAGCGGAGCAGAATCCCGACACCAGGCTCATCGTGAAGGTGCACAACATCGACATGTTGCCGCACGGCACCTACTCGGCGATCAACATTGAGCCGTGACTAAGTCCTGTCTGTCGCGCTCACATTTCAGATGCAGCCATTCCCAAGCAAGCAACATCCAAATGGAGCCGACGTCCTCGACCCGCTCCCGCGCGCCTGCGAGCGCGGCTCATGCGGACCGTTATGCCGACCAATGAGCATTTGGGAAACTGATGACTGAAGGCGCCAAGGCTATAGGGTCGCTGGCCCGTGACGTTCGAATTCACGTGTTAGCTCTCGGACGGGCCGAATCCGATATCCGGGCCGCGCTGTACGAGCTTGCCGCAGCGAGGGTACTGATCCTCGCCCCGAATCACGGCAACATCTGGGCAGCTAGTCCGTTTTGTGCGGTGCCGTCGGGTTTCCGCGTCTCCGCAGCGGGCAAACAGTACTGGGGAATCTGTATCTGGGACGCGCTCGGCATCGAGGCTGCAATCAATCTGACGCTGTCATCACGGCGCCCTGTGCGATTGCGTCGGGTTCACGTGAAGCACGATGCTGCTCTTCCGGGACGAAGAGCACGCTGATCGGTGGTGCGCGACGCGTGATCTATCCCGCGGCGCAACGATTACGCCAGAGCAAACGTGGCAACTCGCCAGCTCGTGGTACGCGAACAAAGTGAAGCCGGACTGGCGGCGACACACAGTGGAGGAGACCGAAGCGCTGCTCAGTTGAGGTCTTCAACGCGTTTGCGGACGCGTCCTCAATGAGCAAGTTTTGGTTCACGCGCCGGGATGATGGCGTGAAAGAAGGTGCGACTATCACATGGTTTCTTGGCGGTGGCGAAGACGAAATAACCTTTGATGTCCGCGTCGAGGAGCTAAGACATCCAGACAAGCTGGCTATCTCCTGGGAGCGTGACAGTGCAATCACGCGAGTCGTATGGACACTCGAAGCGACCGAGAAGGGAGAGGCGATCTTGACAATCGAAGAGTCCGGTTTCGCGGGCAGCGATGATGCGATTGTCAACCAGGTTGTGGATTCGACAGGCGGTTTCAACCAAGTGATCGTAGCTGCGAAGGCGTGGATAGAACACGGTGTCGCGTTGAGTGTGGTCACGGATCGCGCGTAGGCGCAAAGATGCTGCCGCGACGGCCCAACGGTCGACGACCGGCGCGTCCTGGCCGAGGCGCAGTCAAAGCGCGCCGGTCGTCCGGCGCTGATAGTTCAGCAAGGTCCGTTGAAAGAGGCGGACTGGTGGAGGCCGAACGCGAGGGTAATTCCGTTCGCTACCGCCTCAAGATCTCGGCGGCCGAAGAGGCCGTCGCCTTTCTGTTGGGAGTCGTGAACGCGTCTGGTGCGAGAAGGCGACCTGCCGCGGGGGAGAGACTTTCATGACGACTCACGAGCATCACGAACCTCTACCAGTCTCGCTTCCCGGGGGAGGCGCGGCCTGCGGTCTGGCCTTCAGACACACTGCTCTGGGTGGTGATCTGCCTCAAGCGCGCCGCGGTAGGCAACCTGAAGCCGGGCGGTCTCCTCTGGCGTTGGCGGGTATGACGCGCTGAGCGCGCAACAAGCCAGCGATGCCGACTCCCCCCACGTCTCCGGACTTCGTGCCGCGCCGTCCCGCTCGCGCCGGCCCTGGCTTGGGTCCTCGGAGTGACGCTCGTTTCCTGCTCGGCGGATTCCGGGCCCGGTCAGGGCGCCGACCATCGTGGCTATCCGATGATCTCCGAGGCCGAGGTTCAGGCGCGCGTCGGCCGCTTCTACGGCGCCGCTGTGCCCATTCTGGCACACGCCAACGGCGACGCCGCCGCCGAGATGCTGATCGACGCCGTCGCCCGGGCTGTCGAGGAAAACGGCGCGCGCGACCACCGCACGGTCATGATTCACGCCCAGACGGTGCGCTGAGGATCAACTCGATCGCATGGCCGATCTCGACATGGTGCCTTCCTTCTTCTCGGCACACACGTTTTTCTGGGGCGATTGGCACCGCGATTCGGTGCTCGGCCCGGAGCGCGCCGCGCGCATCAGCCCGACCCCGTCGGCCTGTGGGGACGATACCGCTCTGGCGGGCAACCTCTTCCGGTCGAGGGCGGCACTGGGTCACTGCTGAACCCCATCGCCGTGTTCTGAGGCGCGCGAGGCGTGCCGAAGGCCGAATCACTGGCAACGGAGTCTATGACGCGTATGCGCTATTTGCGTGCGTGCGGCGTCACGGCACTCGCCCTCGCCGGCGTGGTGGTCGGCGTGCAGCCGGCTGTCGCGAGGCAGCCGGCTGACTCCGCGAGGATCAGGGTCTTCCTCGATTGCCAGACGTTCGGTTGTGACGAAGACTTCGCCCGCCGCGAGCTCCTCTGGGTGGACTGGGTGCGGGACCGCGAAGACGCCCACGTCCATCTCTTGGTGTCCTCGAGCCAATCGGGGGGCGGGACCCTCTATGAGATCCAGTTCATTGGGCGCGGCCCGTTCGAGGGTGAGCACGCGTCGCAGACCTTCGCTTCGTCGACGACCGATACGCGGGACGAGCGCCGGCGCGGCCTGACGGACCGCTTCGCGCTGGGCCTGGTGGTCTACGCGGGAAACACGCCGGACGCCGACTTTCTGAGCGTGGACTTCGATCCGCCTGACGCGGGGGCAGAGTCCACGGTGACGCCCGACAACGACCCGTGGAACCTCTGGGTGTTCGCAGTGTCGGCCGGCGGGTCGGCCTCCGCACAGTCGCTGACGTCGTCGACGAGCGTGAACGGTTCGCTGTCGGCAAGCCGGACGTCCGAGGACTGGAAATTTCGATCGGGCGGCAGGGCAAACTACCGCGAACAGGACTTCGAGCTTTCCGACAACACCAAGACCACCAGCATTCGCCGCACATCCGGGACCGACGTGATGCTGGTGCGTAGCGCCGGTCCCCAGTGGGGCATCGGCGGCCGAGGGTCAGTAACGACCTCGACCTTTTCGAATCAGGATCTCCGCGTCAGTGTCCAGCCGGCCATCGAATACAACATCTTTCCTTACGACGAGTCGAGTCAGCGACAGCTGACCTTCCTGTACCAGGCGGGTCCATCGACGGTGCGCTACGACGAGGTGACGATATTCGGCAAGCTCGAGGAGACCCTGTGGGAGCAGATGCTGGTCGCATCACTCAGCTTGCAGCAGCCTTGGGGGTCGTCCTTCGTGTCGCTGACGGCATCGAGTTTCATGGACGATGGCTCGAAGAACCGTGTGACGCTGTTCGCGAACGCGAACGTGCGGATCGTGCGAGGGCTGTCGCTCAACTTCTTCGGCAACATTGCCCGGGTGCGTGACCAGGTGTTCTTGCCGAGACGTAATGCATCAGACGAAGAGGTGCTGCTGCGCCAACGCGACTTGCGGACCAGTTTCGACTACCAGGTGAACGTCAATCTGCGCTTCACCTTCGGGTCGATCTTCAACAACATCGTCAACCCGCGCTTCGATTCGGGCGGCGGCGATTTCGTCGTGTTTTTCTAATGCTCCCTCATCCGTCTGGCCGCCCGCGGCGTTGCCCCACACCGCCTTCCCCGGCTGCCGTACAATGGCCGCTCTTCGCGCCACACTGACGCCTGACGGATACGAAGGCCATGTGATCCAACGGCACCCGCTTCGGCAGCGATTCCGACCGGTTCCGGAGCCGGCGGGTCCGTGCTGGCTGGTCTTCGCCTGTCTGCTCATCGCGGTCGTCGACATCGCCGCCACGGCGCAATCATGGGACCGCACCATCAGAGGTCCTGACCCCGGCGGGGGCGCCATCAGTGGTCGCGTGGTCACCGGGCGAATACACGCTGTATGCAAGTACCTCGCCCGTCGACGGTCCGGTCCAGTTCGCCATGACCGACTTGGTGGTCGCCGGCGTCGATCAGGAGCAGGTGGTGCTGCGTACGACGACGGGGGCTACGTCCACGGGCACGATCGCGGTCGAGGGCGGTGTCGAGGTACCGTTCCTGCCAGACGACCTCCAACTCTTCACGATGCCGTTGGGGTTCGTCGGGGTGCCCGCGGGCCGCGGAACCGGCCAGGTGAACCAGGATTGGACCTTCGCGATCCACGGAATGGGTGGCGCGCAGCTCATCCGGGTGCTCGGTTTGCCTGAGGGCTGGGAGCTGGACGCCGTGGTGCTCAACGGTCGCGACATCACCGACCAGCCCGTCCACTTGCCGGTCACCAGTCGCTTCGCAAAGGCGTCCGCCTTGGCCTGGTCGATCTCAGTCGATGCGGTTGTCATGGCAACTCTCCTCCTTCCCCCGTTCAGCGGGCGAACGTTTCGATTCCGGATTCGTCCTTCTGACTGCGCAGGGCGGTCGAGAACCGCCGTCGTTCCTCAGACGGATTCACGCCCGCATGACGTACGAAGGTCGTGCGAAGGTGGTCCGATCATCGCCCATCCTCCTCCTCGAACCGCCGCACGTCATCGAGGATCTTGTGCGCCTTCAGCAGGCTCTTGCCGGTCACCGAGTCCTCCATGAATTTCGCCAGCTGCGGATGGTTCGGATGGAGCGACCAGCGATGGAACCACCACGTCAGGAGCAGGCCGGGGATGCCAATCGCCAGTCCTGCATAGATGACCGACGGCGCTCGAGCAAACAGGTCAACACCCACCAGACCGAGGAGCGCCATGAGAAACGGCATCCACATCACCCACTGGGGCAGACCGACCGCCATGCCGCTCATCGCGTACGCGCGGCGAAGTTCTGCCAGTTCCCGCTGGATGCCGACAACGGGCGCGGAGTAGTCGATGCGGCTGATCAGCCAGAGCGTGCGGCCGGCACACACGATCATCAGCACGCCGTACATGTGCAGGACGAGCCCGGCGACGACCAGCGACGGCACGTCGAGGTGCTGCGACCACGTTGCGACCCCGAGCAGGATGACGGGAATCCCGCACACGCTCTGCACGATCTGTCCCCAGTAGAGTGGCCGCAGACCTGACTTGGCTTTCTCCAGGCGGCGGTCCTTCAGCTGATTCCACGCCAGCCTGTTCTGCTGTTCGAGCCGGCGATCGAGGCTCTGCCATACGGTCTTCAGGTCGTCCAGTTCCATCATGTGCTCCCGCATGGCGTAGTCCCTCCGATATCCTCGCGGATCCGTGCCTTGAGGCGATTCAGTTTCGTGCCGACGTTGGTCTCAGAGATGCCGAGGATCTCGGCCATCTCCCGGTAGCTGTGCTCGTCAAGATAGAGGAGCAGCAAGGCCCGGTTCAACGGATCGAGCCGGTCGATCACTTGATACAGCGCGCGAATCCGTTCGTCGGCCTCAGGGTCGGGCCTCCGGTGGTCGGCGGTGTCGTGTGCCGCCTCGTCGAACGGCACGGTGCGCGCTTCCCGCCCGCGGCGGCGCACGGACGAGATGGCTACGTTGAGCGCGATTCGGTACATCCAGGTCGAGAACGGGCGGCGCGGGTCGTAGGCCGAGAACGCCCGCCACAGCTGCGCGACGATCTCCTGCGACAGGTCAGCCCGGTCCTCCGGGTCCCAGCAGTAGGTGTTGGCGACCTTGAACACGATCCGACGATGCGCCTCGAGCAGGTCGGAAAACCGCTCGCTCGCCCGTGATGCTGCCGCCAGCGTCGCTGTGTAGTCTGCCATCTGCGTTCGCGTCCACGTCATGATTCGCCGCGGGCGCTGTTTTGTCACGGCCGGCGGTCGTAACCGCCGCCGTGAACCAGGAGACGACCGTTCGGACCCTGCCGTTGCCTCCGGGCCGTGGGCGCCTGCGCCCCAGTTCCGAGCGTCACTACCGCCCTCCGCGCCTAATCGCCCTCATCGAGACCGCTAGCCTTGCTTCGCCAGACCCGAGGTCTCGTGAGGTGCGGAATCCCCTGGTCTTGCGCGGCGGTGTGCTCGCACTCGATTTCCTGGTTTCGAACTGCTCTTGGAGGGACGGGCAACTCAGGGCCGAGTTCCGCCAACCGTTTGATTCACTGGCGGATTCGGCGATGGCGGCCGCCACCGTGGCCGCCGCTGGCGGGTCAGATCAGGCAAAAAGAGAGATTTGGCTGGGACGCAGGGATTCGAACCCCAATTGGGCGGTTCAGAGCCGCCTGTCCTACCATTGAACGACGTCCCAACAATGGTGAGGTCCTTGATTATAGCCAAGGGCGACGACGAACGGCAACGCCGGTCGTCCTCGGGTCCGCTCGCCCTCGCC
>SXOW01000477.1 GCA_005778315.1 Acidobacteriota bacterium | reverse complement strand
TACGGGTTGCCGTGGGTCTTCGGGAAGACGAGCGCCCTTGATCCAGGGATTGTGGTTGAAGGGGTCCGCCTGGTGACAGCGCACGCACTGAACCCCAGGCACGGTATAGGCCTGATCAAACGCCGGGTCATCGGGACCCGGAAGCACGCCGAGCAATCGGTTCGTCTCGTTCACTGAGGTCCATGGTCGGTTGTCGCCCGACTCGAAGAAGCAGGTGGCGCCGGTCTCGTAGTTGTAGCCGATCAGCTGCACGGAGTCGGGCATGTCGAAGTTCGCGACGTCGTCTCGCCCATCGTGGCGGCAGAAGCTGACCCAGACCGCGTCGGGTTTGGGTGTGCCATCGGCGTGCCTGCCTAGGTAGCGCTGCAAGCTCGAACCAGGCATGCAGTCGCCGATCTGGAGACTGGGGTTGTCGCATTCGTGCAGGCCGGGGTCTTCGAAGACCTCAACACCGTCCACCGTGATCGGAAGCACCACGCCTGCCCCACAATCGACAGTCGGCGCCACGCCCAGCTCCAGTTCGCACATCGCGGCGTAGGCTCGCGGGGTGGTCGGCATGGTGTCGGGGGGGGCTACGGCGTCTTGACCGATGGCGCGCTCCCCGAGGATGGCGAGGAGACAGAGCGCCACGGCCGCGACGCAGCGCGTGAGGTGTTCTCGAGGTCTTGCCATGGCGCTCCCACCTGCCCGTTCCTGGCGATCGTCGGCCACGGCGTCGGCGAGATGGCGATCGCCAGGAATCGGCGTGGGGATGATGATGACCATCTGAGCGAGCACGCGTCAAATCGCAACACGCGGGGGCCGGCGGCACCTCAGCGCCCGCCTGCTACTTCTTGAAGGCGACACCCGATTCAACCCGTACACGGCACTGCAAGGCGCGGGTCTCCCCGGTGGACAGGCGGGAGGAGTCGCCTAGCCCTCGAGTTCATCGACAATGACCTGGATGTTGCGTGTGACCCCGTCCTTAGCCGGGGCAGCGTAGCCGGTGTACTTTGCCGGTTGTATCCAGCCGTCGGCGATCTCCTCGACGGTCTTCCCGGCCGACCGCCCCGCGCGCACCATGGCCAGAAAGTCGCGATTGAACGCGGCCCATTCATTCAGTTCCGCCCAGGTGGCCTGGGGACCGTGACCGGTGATGATGGTATCGACGTTCCGGATGGTGTCGTGTGCCCTTTGCAACGTGTCCGGGATCGCGACCCCGCTTCCGCCATTTTCCGCGTCGAGAAAGGGCACCCGCTTACCCAGGAAGGCGTCGCCGGCGTGCAGCGTTCGTAAGGCCGGGAAGACGACCCAGGCGTCGCCGCCCGTGTGCGCACGCCCGAAGTAGTACAGATCGACCTGGTCGGCGCCGCTCCCGATCGACATTCGGTCAGTGAACGTCCGCGTCGGCAACCCGTGCCCATTCGTCGCCGCGAACACGTTCACCGGCGGCTCGGTTCGCCCCGTGTAGGGCCGCATCGCCTGCATGTTGGCCTTGGTGGTTTCGTGGGCCACAAATTCGACCGTGGTCGCGAAGGCGACGTTGCCGCTGACATGGTCGCCGTGGCTGTGCGTGTTGATGAGCGTGGTGACGGGGTTGGTCGTCAGGGCGCCGATCTGCTCGAGAATGGGTTGACCCCAGCCCGGGTTCTTCGTGTCGACAACGACGACCCCATCCGTCGTGACGAAGACGGCGGTGTTGCCGCCACCGCCCTCCCCCCGCAGCACGAACAGGTTGTCCGCGAGCTGTTCGACCTCGATCACCTTGGCCGTGTCCTGCGCGACAACGACGCCGAGCGAAAGCGTGCCGACGATGGCAAGGACGATGCTGCGTTTCATGGTCTGTCTCCCATTTGTGCGTGTTCGATCGCGGCAGCACGCCGCGGTGACTTCAAGACCTCAGCTCTCCAGGCTGTTGTACACCGGAACGAAGCATATCGCACGCACGTCGTGCCAATGGTCCACGCACGGCCGTCAGTGGTCGCGCCGCGGTCAGCTCGGCTTGCCAAGGCGCCAGACAGGGAGTAGCCTGTTACAGGCATTTTGAGTTTCGACAAGGAGTTTCCATGCGCACGTTGCTCGCCACCCTGTTCGCGTTGCTGGTCGGTGTGGGTTCACTGACGGTGGCGCGCGCGCAAAACCCCGTTATCGAGGTCTACAAGGCGCCCACGTGAGGATGCTGTATGGGATGGGTCAATCATCTCAAAGACGCGGGCTTCACGGTCAACACGACGGATGTGCCTGATGTGACACCGATCAAGAACGAACACGTCGTCCCAGAAAGCCTGTTTTCGTGCCACACGGCGATCGTCGACGGCTATGTCATCGAGGGCCACGTGCCAGCCGAGGACATCAAGCGGCTGCTGGCCGAGCGCCCGAAAGTGACCGGGATTTCCGTACCGGGAATGCCGCAGGGCTCGCCCGGCATGGAAGGTCCACGCCCGGTCGAGTTCCCCGTCGTCTCCTTCGACAAGGACGGCGGGACGGAAGTGATCAACGTCCACAAGCCCTAGACGGTCGTCCGGGCCCAGGGGGTCGGCACCGATCCCCGGGCCACGCGGCGCTGCGGTCGCCCAATCCCGCGATGGGCGCATGACACCTCCGCCAGGCACCCCCAAGACGGTCGAGCAGGCAGCGGCGCTGCCGTTCAGACGCCGCGACGACCAGATTGAGGTCTGTCTTGTCACGACACGCACCACGGGTCGCTGGTCCATTCCGAAAGGCTTCATCGAGCCCGGCGACACCGCGGCACGAACCGCAGGAAAAGAGGCCCGCGAAGAAGCCGGGGTGCATGGGCGTGTCGTGGGTGGTCCGGTCGGGTACTATGAGATCATAAAGTTCGATGCTCGGTTCACCGTCGCGGTCTACCTGTTGGAGGTCGACCGCGTCGAGGTGGAGTGGGACGAACAAGACGTCAGAGCACGCCGCTGGGTTACCGCCGACGAGGCGGTGGGACTCCTCGAAGGCAGACCGGTTGAGCCGGTGTTCCGGCGAGGGTTGACACGGATCGCCGCACAGGCGGTACACAGAGGGAGCACACGATGAACATCCGCACGCGGTATGTCGCCGCCTTCGGTCTCACACTGCTTGGACTGGGCTTCGCGGCTGGCACGATCTGGCAACCGACCACCGTCCAGGCCCAGTCCGGCGGCAAAGTCTTCGAGCTTCGGACCTACACGACGAATGACGGCAAGTTGCCGAATCTGGAGGCCAGGTTCAGGGATCACACCCGCCGTATCTTCGAGAAACACGGCATGGAGAATGTGGGCTACTGGGTGCCGCAGGAGATGCCGAATACCCTGATTTACATCATCTCGCACGACAGCCGACAAGCCGCGACCGACAGCTGGGCCAGCTTCCGAGCAGACCCGGAGTGGACGGAGGTGGCCCGAGCGTCGCAGGTTGATGGTCAAATTCTCGCCAAGGCGCCCGACTTCATTTTCATGAACGCGACCGACTATTCGCCGATCCAGTGAGCGTTCCGCAGGCCGACTGGGAATCGTCTCGGACTGCGGACCAGCGGGAGGGCAGGCATGACCGATCCGGACGACTACGTGGTGCTCTCGACCGTGCAGGGCCAGGTTGTCGAGGCCCAGCTCAAGGCCTTCCTTGGAGCCCATGACATCCCCTGCCTGCTACGCGGCGAATCGGTCCGCGTCACCTATGGCATCGCCATTGACGGGATCGGCGCGGCGGAAGTGCTCGTTCGCGCCAGTCAGGTCGACGACGCGCGGGAGCTGCTGGCGCGGGCGGAGCGCGGGGAGCTCGCGATCCCGGCCGAGAACGATGCCATAGGTGACGACGCGTAACCCCGACGTTCACCTGCGCGCGGCGACCGCCGCTGACACGCTCGCCATCGTTCGATTGTGCAAGGCCTCGCTTACCAGAACCTACGGCTCATTCATGGAACGCGAGCGGATGCGTCCGTGGATCGAGGGCACCGAGGTGGAAGACTACGTGGCCAGAACCTGGCCGCGGATGACGGTTGCCCTGCTCGACCACGAGGTCGTCGGTGTCGTCGCACTCGACGAGTCGGTCATTGACCTGTTGTGGGTCGCCGACGCCAAGCGCCGCCATGGCATCGGCGCGCTGCTCATGGAAGATGCGGAGGCCGGTCTAGCGGCCGCCCAAGCTGAGGCAGAACTGGAGTGCTTCGCGCCCAATCTGGCCGCTCTGGCCTTCTACGAGTCCCGGGGGTACGTCGAAGTACGGCGCTACTTTGAAGCCGCATCCGGTGTCGACAAGGTCGTGCTCCGCAAGGCCCTCCGCGCACCCTAGGCCACGGGAGCGAAGCGGCGAGCCGAGCGCTCCCGTGCCTTGGCCGCGACGGCCTCCCGGTCGCGCGGCGCCGACGACGTCACGAGCGAGTCGAGCAGGCGCCGCGCGACGTCGGCCACCTCGTCAACGGGCAGTCCCTTCAGCCGCATCCCTGTTTATCGCGGCTCGCCCGACCAGATTATCGGTACGCTGCGCGTGAAGGATCTCGTCTACCAGTACGTCATCGACGG
>SXOW01000476.1 GCA_005778315.1 Acidobacteriota bacterium | reverse complement strand
CCAAAGGCGACCCAGCAACTCCGACCGTGGCAGAGGCTCGCGTTGTGCGAACTCGGCGTCCCGATCGCGGGTCACCGGCACGCCGCCGACCCCGCCCGCGATCCATTGGGTGATGTTGCCGCACAGATGCAGCACCAGATTCCCGACAGCATTCTCGATGTCGTGGCGGCGGGTCCAGATCTGCGCGTCGCTCAGGCGACCAAGGCAGTGGTCAATGCGTTCGACCCGTACGGCGAGGCGCCGTCGGGAGAGCTGCAGGAACTCGTCAGCGAGTCGTGAGGCCAGGGAATCATCGGGAACCATCAGCGGAGCCCCATCGAGGGGGATTCGTGAACGGCATCGCGCGCGGGTCGGACTATTGTGAACGATCTCCACGCAGCCGCGAGCCGCCCAGTGCCCGGCGCGAATCGGAGAGTCACAGGACCGGCAATCGACGTCACAATATGGCGTCCATGCCAACAGCCGCCATCCAGCTCGTTCGCACGCTCCGCTGGGGCGCGCGTCTGCATGCCGCCGTTGAGGGGCTTGCAGCCTGGAACCCACCCGCGGCCCCCTCCGGCGGACGGGGTCGACTTCGGACACGTCGTGACAGCGATTGGCACCCACCTGCCGGGCGACGGCATCGTCACCGCGGACGCCGGCAATTTCAGCACCTGGCTACATCGACACTTCCGATTTCGCGCCACTCAGCGCCTCGTGAGCGCGATCTCTGGCGCCATGGGACTCGGCGTACCGGCGGCGGTGGCGGCCGCGATCCGCTATCCGACCCGACAGGTCGTCGGCCTGGTCGGCGATGGAGGATTCCTAATGACGGGGTCCGAGCTCGCGACGGCGGTGCAGTATGGCGCCCGGGTGCGCCTGTTTGTCGCCAACAACGGAAGCTATGGCACCATTCGGTTGCATCAGGAGAAGCGGTTCCCGGGACGGGTCGCTGGCACGACGTTGACCAACCCGGATTTCGCCGCCCTGGGAGTCGCGTATGGCGTCCGGGGCCTGACCATTGACGATGCTGGCCAGGCGGATGCGGTGGTGCGAGCCGCCCTCGATCATGATGGCCCTGTGGTGATTGACGTCCGCACGTCGCTCGAGCGGCTGTCCGCATTCTCGACGCTGTCCGGTCTCGCCGCCGCAACCCGGCCCTGACTCATCGGAATCGATCGTCCATCATGACTACTCGCTCGCTCTGCACGAGGCTGCTGGTCGCCGGCATGTGCGGCTTTGTCGCCACCCCGCACGCCCAGGCCCCCGATTTTCGTCAAGCCCGCGACGAAACGGTGACGTTGCTTCAAGCGTTGATCCGCCTGGACACCAGGAGCCCGCCGGGCAACGAGACGCTGGTGGCCGAGTATGTGCAGCGCACACTCGACGCGGCCGAGATTCCGTCGAGCATCGTGGCCCTCGACGCGAGCCGGGCCAACCTGATCGCCCGGCTCAAGGGTGACGGATCAAAACGGCCACTGCTGCTGATGGCCCACACCGACGTGGTCGGGGTCGATCCCGCCGACTGGAGCGTCGCCCCGCTCGGCGGCGAAATCCACGAGGGCTTTGTCTCCGGCCGAGGCGCCTCGGACGACAAGGGGCAGCTGGCCGCCATGGTCCAGGTGATGCGGATGTTGCAGCGACGACAGGTGCCGCTGGCCCGCGACGTCATCCTGCTGGCGGAGTCGGGTGAGGAAGGCACGACGGAGGTCGGCATCGACTTCGTGGTTGAGCACCACTGGGATGCGATCGACGCGGAGTATGCCCTCAACGAGGGCGGCCGTATGAGCGCGACCAATGGCAGGGTCGACACGGTCAGCATTGCGACCACCGAAAAGGTGCCATGGCGCGGCATCAAGCTCATCGCACGCGGCGTCGCCGGACATGGTTCGGCACCTCGACTCGACAACGCCATCGTTCGTCTCGCCAACGCGGTCGCGAAAGTCGGGGCGTTCCAGCCGCCGATGCGTCTCAACGAAACCACGCGCGCCTATCTGGACCGGCTGGCCCGGATCAGCCCTCCAGAGGCGGCATACCGGTATCGCAATGTCGAGGACCGGCGGTTTGGTGAGGAGATTCAGGAGCAGCTGCGCCGAACCGACATCGACGTCAACTCCATGCTCCGAACGAGCATCTCTCCCAACATCATCGCCGGAGGATTTCGCCGCAACGTCATACCGGCCGACGCGGAAGCAGAACTCGACATCCGGGCGCTCCCGGACGAGGACCTGGATCAGTTTCTGAACACCCTCAGGGACCTCATCGACGACCCTGCGGTCGAGGTCACACGTCCGACGAGCATGCGACCGGCGGCGCCGCCGTCGTCCCTGGACAGCGAGATGTTCCAAGCCTTGGAGCGAGTACAGGCCGAAATGTTCCCAGAAGCCATCACCCTTCCGACCATGCTGGTGGCGTCAACCGATTCCGCGCAGATGCGGGCCCGCGGCGTCCAAACCTACGGGCTCGGGATGATTCGCGACGACCTCAGCGGCGTGCACGGGACGGACGAGCGCCTGTCCATTGACGGGCTCGGACTGTTCCTACAGTATTTGTATCGCGTGGTGGTTGAAGTAGCCGGCGCCGACTAGGTGGGGAGCAGGCCCGGAGGGGTCCCGACCGGAGGTAGCAGGGGCCTGTGGCGCAGGCCTTCAGGCCTGCGACCGCGACAGCGACCAGCCCAGTGCTAGTGGATAACCTGGGGGTCAGCCCCTTCTTCCATCCCGTCGTCGATCGGTTCAAGATGGGGAATCTCAAGCGAACGCACGGACTTGATGGCCAGTTGCAACGCCTCGTCGGCCGCACAGGGAGCGCCCTCTTCGCGAAGCCGTGCCCGCGTCTGCCGGAGTTGGCGGAGCACCTGCGCTCGGTCGAATCGCTGGCCTTCACAATGCTCGCAGAAACCCATCCTGGCAATCCCTTTCGTTGTCGCACCGTCACAACCGGTGCGGGCCTCAGGATGACAGATTCAGGCGCCGATCACCAGCCGAGACCGCGACCGCCGGCTCTCCGAGGCCGGACAAGCGCACTCATCACCGGACGGACGTGTCCACACTATGAGACAGGAGCAGGCCGCACATGCTGGTAAGCCGACCGGTAAGCCCAGTGGATACGGGAGTTTTCAGGTCCAGCATCTGGCACGGCACGTGCAGTTGTCAGCGGTGACCGTCTGCGACGAAAGGAGCCTCTATGACCCGAATAGCCCTCGCCTTCTCAAGCATCCTGCTCGTCACAGTATGGTCCACGCCGGTTGACGCGGAGGCTCAGAACCGTGCCCGGCAGCGCGATCCGGGTGCGTCCCAGGAACCGCGTTCAGAGGGTGGGCGCGCCCGTGCTACGGCGCCCCAGCGTCAAGCGCCGTCTCGGGCCAGCGCACCGCCGAGTGAGTCACGAGGCCGGGCCCCGGAGGCCCGTGCCCGAGGCGGCCGGGACGACGGGAGCGCCGCGCGCAGCAGCGAGCCCCGGCGTGCACCGCAGCGCGCCACACCGGATGCGGGGCGGACGTCTCGACCGGGCCCCGCAGCCAACCCACCCGGCGGCCGCGCCGGTCGTGCCGACAACGGCGCGAATACCCCACGGGCCGCGAACGGCGGCCGTGCCGCTGGACGACGGAGCCCGGTGGACTCGGCAGGCGTATCCCCGGGGAACCGCCGCGCTCCCGACGGCCGACGCGCGGGGAATGGCGTCGACAACGGCACCCCCAACGGCCGACGTGCGGGGACTGGCGTCGACAACCGCGGCCCTGACGGCCGACGTGGGGGGAACGGCGTCGACAACCCCGGCCCTGACGGCCGACGTGGGGGGAACGGCGTCGACTACCGCGCCCGCCGACGTGTGGGGAATGGCGACGACAACCGGGCACCTGGCGGCCGACGTGAGGGGAACGGCGTCGACTACCGGGGCCCCGACGGCCGACGTGCGGACGATGGCGCCGGCGCCAACCGCCCGAACGGCCGGGGTGGCCGGGGTGGAGTGAACCCTGTGACGAACGCAGGGCGCAATCGCGCTCCGAGCAACGGCGATGTGGTGGGGTACGCGGAGCGACGCCCAGCCCTCAGGTCCAGACCTATTGTCATCGACAACGACTACGACAACGATGGACGCCGTGGAGGCGAACGGTATACGACATACGGCGGGCGCCACGGATACGGTCGTCACCACATCTACGGCACGTACTTCTACTTCCCCGGCTACAGCACGTTCAACGTTGCCATCGGCTACGGGCCCAGGTACCGCTACGACCCGTACTGGCATGGGTACTACGGACACGCCTACGGATACGACGCCTACGTCTACGACTCCTACGGGTACGAGTCGTACCGGAACAACTACTACACCGGCAGCCTGCGACTGAGGGTCCAACCGCGGTTCGGAGAGGTGTTCGTGGACGGCTACTACGTTGGACTGGTGAATGACTACGATGGGGTGTTCCAGAGCCTGCGTCTTGAAGAAGGCCCACACCACATCGAAATCACGGAAGCCGGTTTCGTGCCCTTGGAGTTCGACGTCCTCATCTTGCCAGGGGAGACGATCACCTACGAGGGGTATCTCACCCCGCTCTGATCCGGCTGAGCATGGCCGAGGCTCCTCGGCGGCCCCGCTCCCCCGACCTTGGGGGGCGGGGCCTTTTTCGTACAGGCACATCTGTTCCTTTCGCTGCCCGACGCCCCCGGCGCCGAACCCCT
>SXOW01000475.1 GCA_005778315.1 Acidobacteriota bacterium | reverse complement strand
GGATCACTTTGATGCCCGCCGCATGGAAGCCCGGCAGGAGCGGTTGCGGATTGTTGCCGGCCGTCTCGACAATCTTGATGCCGGACTCCACGATGGCCTGTGCGTACTCGGCATACGGCACCGGCTTCAACGTGGGCAGAATCGTCAGGTTGACCCCGAACGGTTTGTCGGTCATCTCCCGCGTCCGCGCGATCTCGGCCGTCAGCGCCTCGGGCGACGGCTGGGTCAGCGCGGTGACAAAGCCCAGCGCTCCGGCGTTGGCCACCGCCGACACCAATTCCGCCAAGCCGACGTTCTGCATGCCGCCCTGCACAATCGGGTGTTCGATACCAAAGGCCTCGGTAAAACGGGTCTGAATCATCGGGCGACGGTTCCTCCGCGGGTTGAACTCGCGGAAGTATAGCCCCGGTCTCGGGTGACGTGACCGCCCGGCCACGGGAGGCGACCGTCGGACGCACGAGTGGTGGATCGGGTGTGGCGGCTCAGCTGGCGCGCTGGTCGAGCGGGGTACTCGACCTGGTCGGAGTCTCGCGGTCGGCGTGGTTGGACGTGGAGTCCGGACATCCGGCGTGCAATTCGACGATCCCGTCGTCGGCCAGCGTCTCAAGATCTTCGTCCTTGCGACCAAACGCGACAGCCGGGTCGGAGTCAGCGGCGCCCAGCACGCCAACCCACTGGTTTCGACCACCCTGCTTCGCGCGATACAGCGCTCGGTCAGCCAGGTCGAGCACCTGCTCCCAGGTGAACATCGACGGAGAACTACGCAAGAACGGGTAGAAACTGAACCCAACCGAACAGCTCAAGCGGACGGTGTCTCCATTGCCCAGTTCGAATCGGTGGCTTGCGATGGCCTGGCGGAGGCGATCTGACAGCATCGCCGCGGCCTCCCGGCCAGTCTGCCGTCCCACGAGGAGAAACTCGTCCCCACCCCACCGGATCAGCGTGTCCGAGTCGCGAGAGACGCGAGCCAGAAGCTCCTTGGTCTGAACAATGACCCGATCTCCGGCCTGGTGTCCATAGGTGTCATTGACGCCCTTGAGGCCGTCGAGGTCCAGCATCAGAAAGAGGAGCGATGGCTCCCCCTGGCGAGGACTGCCCGCCGTGGCCTCTCGATCGTCGATGCGCGCACGGCGAATCATGGCGAGGTCCTTCGGGATTTCGTTCGCCAGATAGCGACGGTTCCACAGCCCCGTCAGCGAATCGGTCAGGCTGACTTCCTGGAGCTTGGCGTTGAGTGAGGCCAACTCGCGGTTCTGCGACGCCAATTCCTCGGTGCGTGCAGCGACTTCGCGTTCGAGTCGATGGCTGTACTCGGCTTGACGTTCGAGTTTGCGCACCTGGTGACGCACGACAGCCGCGATAAGGCCGATACCGATCAGCGCACACAACGAGACGGCCCACCAGGATCGCCAGGGCGGCACCACCAGCGGCACGGACAGGCCATGCTCATTCCACACGTCGTCGGTGTTCGAGGCCAGCACCACCGTCTCCGCGACGTCCGTCTCTAGCCGTGCGCACCGCCCCCCACGCTCGAGTACCGCCTCGCGAGTCTCTGTGGCCGGCTGAGCGCTCACAGCAGCCGTCTGGAAGCAGCTCAGGGCGGCGATCATGACAGCGGTTCTGAGGAGGCGAGTCATTCGCCTGCTGACAAGCAATAAGCCAGCCAGTTGGTGCCGGACTGTTCCATTCTGGATAAGCCCAATATTTTCAACAAATTGAGAAGCGCGCTGGACGCTGTTCACAGACCTGAATCCGCATCTTCGGCTGAATGACGCCGCGGTGGTGGTCATGATTGAGACTGCGACGACAAAAGCGGGGATACGCCGCCAGCCGGGCAGATCCCGCCGACGCCACTTGCCTCCTCAGCGAGAGGCGTTGGACAATGGGGGCCCACGCGCGGTCTGTCGTCATCAGATTGACGCGCCGCCAGATACGCCATGCATATAGAGCCTGTCTCCCCAGTCATCGGTGCCGAGGTCTCTGGCGTCGATCTCTCCGAGCCACTCACGCCGGAGTCGTTCCAAGCGATTCACGATGGGCTGATGGCGCATCTGGTCCTGTTCTTTCGCGATCAGGCGTTGTCGTTTGAGCAACACAAGTCATTGGGTCGCCGATTTGGCGACTTGCACATTCACCCGGCGGCGCCCAAGGACAGTGCCCATCCCGAGATCCTGGTTGTGCACGGCGACGCGAGTGTGAAGTTCGTAGCTGGCGATATCTGGCACTCGGATGTGTCGTGCGACTCCACGCCGCCCATGGGTAGCATCCTGCGCGTCGAACAGGTGCCGACCTGCGGCGGAGACACGCTGTTTGCCAGCATGTACGCCGCCTAAGAGGCCCTGTCGGACCGCATGCAGCGCTTCGTCAGCGGACTTACCGCAGTGCATGACGGCCGCCAGTACTACGTCGGGCGATACGGCAGCGGCAATCTCCGAGACGGCGATTACCCGTCGGCCGAGCATCCCGCGGTCCGGACCCACCCGATCACCGGCCGATCCGCGCTCTACGTGAACGAGGGGTTCACGGTCGGGTTCAAGGAGCTGAAGCCGTCTGAGAGCCGGGCGCTGCTGGAGTTCCTGGTGCGGCATTGCGCTCAGCCTGAGTTCCAGTGCCGGTTCCGGTGGCGGCGAGACTCAGTAGCCTTCTGGGACAACCGCTGCACGCAACATCACGCGATCTGGGACTACTACCCGCAGACGCGGCACGGGTATCGGGTCACCATCATGGGTGATCGCCCGTTCTACGACCCCGCGCGGACGTCTGCTGCCGCTGCTCCGTGAGTGGTCACGCCCGCCGACGCTCGGCCAACCGGCGGTCGGCGCCGCGCGTGCACCAGCCATCGGCGGCGCCACGTCCGAGGCTATCCGGTGAAGAGCCCGAGTATCGTGATCGAAACGGTGACGCAGACCGCGGCCCCCAGAGTCATCCAGATGCCCGCTTTGGCCATATCGCGTATCGAGAAGTAGCCGGCCGAGTAGGGGAGGACGTTGGTGGGGCTTTCCGTCACCAGGATGAACGCCAGCGAAGACGTAAACGCGGCTGGAGCTGCGATGGCCCAAGCGTCGAGTCCGAGGTCGATGGCGAGCGCCAACAGGATCGGCATGATGAGCGACCCGGTCACGGTGTTGCTCGAAAACAGCAGATGCAGGGTGGCAACCGCGATGACGATCACGAAGGGGCGGAGCAGCGAGGGGACAAAAATCAGGTTGCCCAGGAGGAGTTGCGCGAGCCAGCGCGCGGCGCCGGTCTCGAACACGGCGAGGCCCAGCGAGAGTCCGGCGACGATCAACATGACCCCGCCCCAATCCATGTTCTGCTGGGCTTCCTTCCAGCTCATGACCCGAATCGTCGGGAGGAACAGGGTCAGTCCCCCTAACAGGGCCACCGCCTCGACCGGCGGGTCGACCCGGCCACCGGTCAACCCAGCCAGCAACGGCGTTACCAACCAGGCGGTGATCGTGAGCGCGAAGATCACCAGGGTCTTGC
Source organism: Acidobacteriota bacterium (assembly GCA_005778315.1). Classification (GTDB taxonomy): domain Bacteria; phylum Acidobacteriota; class Vicinamibacteria; order Vicinamibacterales; family UBA8438; genus UBA8438. Next base: position 5,073 of record SXOW01000475.1, on the reverse strand, counting down.
GCTCTACCGGCTCGAGCGGTCCGAGCGCGGCCAGTTTGGCGGCGATCTCGGCTTCCTCGAGTGGCAGCCGTTCGAGCTCTGGTGGGAACAGCCGGAGCAGCAACCACCAGCACACTGGGATCATCATCAGCGCCGCCGGTACGCCCAGAAGCATCCACTGTCCGAACGAGATAGAGACCCCCGCCAATTCCTCCAGGTAACTGAGGGCGATGAGATTTGCCGCGGTGCCCGCCGGGGTGGCGATACCGCCAATCAGCGGACCATACGCGCACGAGATCATCAGCGCACGGCCGTAGTTGCTGTTCGGCGGGGTGAGCCCGGCGTCTTTGAGTACGCCGACGCCCAGCGGCAGCATGACCGCCGCCACCGCCATATCGGTGACCCACATCGACAGCAACGCGCCCACGGTGATGAATCCGAGCAGCACGCGGTCCGTTCGGGTGCCCGCGAGTCGGAGCACGTGCAGGACCATCCGGGTACCCAGACCCGAGATCGTGAAGCCGGTTGACAGGAAGAGCACCCCGATGAAGAACACTACCAGCGGGCTCCCGAACCCGGCCCGGACGGCGGAGGCGAAGTCGGTGATCCCGAACGCCGGGAGCAGGATCAGGACGAGCAGCGACGTCGCCGGGAACGGCATCGCTTCGGTGATCCACAGCGTCACCGCGAAGAGGAGGATGGCCAGGCAGGTCTTGCCCTCGACCGTCAGGGCGATCAACTCGCTGCCCCGCTCCAGCGGCGCTGGCGTCGGGAGCAGGTGCACGACCGCCAGGATGGCGGCGGCGAGGACGAAGTGCAGCCCGCGGTCTGCGGTCCGTGGCTCGGTCACGACGTGCGTGTGTCCCTTCGGTGGTACCGAGACTGTTGCACACTTCGCTGGCTCGCGCCAGACCGTCGCCGGCTCGGGCCGCTACATACCAGGTGGGGTAAAGCGACCGTCCGTCGCGGTCCAGCCGCCGTCGACCATGAGCAGCGTGCCGGTGACGAAGCTCGCTGCATCAGACGCGAGGAACACGGTCGGGCCGACCATTTCCCGTCCGGCGGCGCGAAGGACACGGAAACTGCCCTTGAGGTTGAGTCCCACGACCCGGTCAAACTCCTCTTCGGTGTAGTCGACGATTCGCTTGCCCGCGAGCCCGAAGAGTTGACTCTCTGGCATCAGTCCCTCGTTGACCGCTCCCTCGTTGTTGATGCCGCGACGGACCGCGTCGCCACCACATACGCCGCCGCCGCCCCGGCCGCCCCGAGTCCCCACATCGCAGGTGTCAATCCAAGCATCCCTGCCGCACCCGCCGTGAGGCGGACCAGGGAGAGCGCCCCGACCCCGGCCACAATCGACGCGAGCGCTTCGCGGGTACGGATGTGACGGGTATAGAGCCCGACGATCAGCGGCACGAACAGGCTGACCGCGAGCAGATCGTAGAAGATGCTCAGCGCGGCCACGATTGATGTCGAGAGGATGGCGATGGCGATGCCCGCTCCCCCTGCCGCGACCGCGGCCCAGCGGGCCGCGGAGAGGACCTGGGCGTCGGTGGCCTCTGGCCGGACGAATCTGGCATACAGGTCCTTGGACAGCGACGTCGACAGCCAGAACAGCATGGCATCGGCCGAACTGACTTCCGCTGAGAAAATCGCCGCGAGCGCGCCGGCGCTGAGCAGCACCGGCAGCGTCTCCAGGAGCAGGATAGGCAGCGCCTGGTCCGGGTTCTCCAGATCTGGCGCCACGACGCGCGCCATCATCCCGAGCAAGGGCGGGGCGGCGGCAAAGACCAGCAACGCCACCGCGTTGAGCCCGACCCCGATGCGTACCGCCCGGTCGTCGCGCGCCGCGTAGACCCGCTGCAGGATACCCGGAGAGACGATGAACGAAGGACCGATGCTGGCCAGGTAGAACCAGCCCGAGTCGCCGGCCTGCCAGAAATTCCAAAAATCGTCGATGTGCCGCGTGGCTTCCCGCAAGGACGCGAGTCCACCAACCGTACCTAGGATGACCGGGAAGGTGCCGAGCAACCCCACCATCAACACCGCCAGCTGCACGGCATTGACCCACACCGAAGCCAGCAGTCCGCCTGCCGTGAAATACACCGTGACCACGATGCCGCCGACAATGGTACCTACGCGTGGATCGATGCCGGTCACGGCCTCGACCACGACGCCCATCGCGACCAGCTGTCCCGCGAGGAGCGACAGGCCGCCCGCCCACAAGAGCACCGAGATCATGCCCCGCACCTGCGGGCCATACCGATGCTCGAGATAATCCCCGACCGTGCGGAGGTCGTGGCGCGCCGCGACGCCGCGCAACGCTGGCCCGACCCAGAACGCGAGCACGAGGGAGCCGAGGCCAGCGGAGCCGACCCACCACCACCCACTCAGCCCGTCGCTGTAGCCGAGCTTCGCCGCGCCCATGGTTGAGCCGGCCCCGATGTTCGCCGCCAGCAGGGTGGTGAAGATGAGCCCGGGGCCAAGTCGTCGGCCGGCAACAAAAAAATCGCTGGACGTCTGGACCCGTCGGCCGACGATCAGACCGACCCCCATGAGGACGGCGGCGTAGATCAGGAGGACGACGAGCGGGATGTTCACCGGCCCGCCTGGAGGTCTCGCGCGGCCGGATACCCGGGAATACCGGTGGCGGCCCAGGCGGCACGGACGATGGCCTCGGCCATCACGTCGGCAGCCAGTGCGCCCACCGTACTGACGCTGATTGGTTGGTCGTAGGCGCCGGTGGCCAGTGCGAAAATCGCGTCCCCGTCATTGGGTGTATGCGCCGGCGCGATCGCCCGGGCAAACCCGTCATGTGCCATCTGGGCCATCACGGTGGCTTGCGCCTGGTCGAGTGTCGCATTGGTGGCAACAACCCCGATCGTGGTGTTTTCGCCCTGCCGACTCCGCGTGGTGGCGCCCGCTCGCAGGAGAACCCTGGCATCAGCGAGCGAACGGCCGTCCTCGCCGCGCACCCCGGCCACTACCTGGCCCGTGGCGGGGTCGATGACGTCACCGACCGCGTTCACCGCTACCAGAGCAGACACGACCAGACCGTTTGGCAGCGAGATCGACGCCGACCCGGTGCCGCCTTTCATGGCACGGCCGGGCCCGCCCATCTTTCCCAGCGTCGCGCCCGCGCCCGCCCCGACGTTTCCTTCAGTGACCGGGCCCGCCGTCGCCGCCGAGGCAGCCAGGTAGCCGCACTCTGCGGTTGGCCTGATCGTCGGGTCATTGCCAATGCCCAGGTCGAACAGGATGGCGGCTGGGACGATGGGTACCTTGGCCACGCGCGTGTCGTAGCCGATGTCACGTTCCGACAGGTAGCGCATGACGCCGCTGGCTGCGTCGAGACCGAACGCGCTTCCGCCCGAGAGGACGATGGCGTGCACCTGCTGGACCGTTTTGGTCGGATTCAGCAGGTCGGTTTCGCGGGTGCCTGGCGCCCCGCCTCGCACATCGACGCCCGCGACGGCTCCGGCCTCCGTCAGCACCACGGTGCACCCGGTGAGCCGTCCGGCCAAGGTATGATGGCCGACCTTGATACCCCCGACTGCGGTCAGCCCGAGGCTGGTCTGTGAGAAGGCGCCCGCTTGCATCATTAGGCCTCCGGCCACGCACGCGGCCGGGCCCGCGAGGCGGCGTAGCCAGCGCTGGCTGGCAGGTCGCGACGCATCGAGGCGGAACCGGCCCGTATCGGTAGTCGACATGTGTGCTCCCTGGCGTGTTGATGAATCACGATAAGGATAGCGGAAAGCGGCGGGCTGCGGCACGGTCCAAGTCATGACCATGGCGCCAGGGGACGATGTCGTTCGGCTGGCCGGTATCGAGCAGTGCGTGGCGTATGGTCCAGGTGCGCTGGAGCTGGCGCATCAGCCCGATGAGTGGTGCCGTGTCGACGACATCGGGCGTGCGACGCAGGTACTCGCGCTCATGCTCTTGGACCTCGTGGGGTCGCCGCGAGCCGGGACTAGGCGGGCGCGGTCGCAGCTCGGTCGGGGCGCATGATAGCGGTCCCCTTGAGTGCGTCGCGCATGGCGTGGAGCAGGGCGTCCCTGGTAAACGGCTTCTCGAGGAGCCGTTCCCGCGCCGGGTCAACGATGCTGCGATCGAAGTAGGTCGTGCCGCTGTAGCCCGACATGTACAGCACTTTCGCGTCCGGGCAGTCGGCTTCCAGCCGCGCGACCATCTGCTTCCCGTTCATCCCCGGCATGATGACGTCGGTCAACACCACGTCGATCGAGGCCTTGTCCTTGGGTGCGAGTCCGAGGGCGGCGTGGGGCGACTCGGCCTCCAGCACTCGGTACCCCGCCGCACGCAACGCGTGTGTGGTAAACGCGCGAACGCCGGCATCATCTTCCACCAGCAGGACCGTTTCGCCCTGTCCCGGTGCCGCCGCGACCACGTTCGCGCGGCGCGCCGGCCGTTCGGCGGGTTGGTCGGTGCTTGGTAGTGAGATCGTAAAACGCGTGCCTTCGCCAATACTGCTGTCGACTTCGATATAGCCGCCGAGCTGCTTCACCGTTCCGTAGACGGTGGCGAGTCCAAGCCCCGATCCTTTGCCGGGGTCTTTGGTCGTGAAGAATGGCTCAAAAATCTGGGCGCGGGTGTGCGCATCCATTCCTGTGCCCGTGTCCGCAACCACGAGCATGGTGTACCGCCCCGCCGGCATCACGAACGCACCGGTGTCCGACTGGGGGCGGCGTGCGCTGGCGCTCGTGATGCTCAAGCGGCCACCATCCGGCATGGCGTCCCGCGCATTGACCACCAGGTTCACCAGGATCTGTTCCAGCTGTGTACTGTCGGCGGTCACGGCATCGAGGGCGTCCGACAGCTGCAGGTCCATGGTGATGTGTTCGCCGATCAACCGCTCCATCAGTTGGTGCACGTCGCGCACAATCGCGTTCAGATCGACCACGGTCATCTTCAGCGCCTGGCGCTTGCTGAACGCCAGCAATTGGCGGGTCAGCGAGGCCGCTTTCTCACCGGCCCGCTGTATTTCACGTGCTTCCGCCCGTAGCGGATCATTGGGATCCGACTGACGGACGATGGATTCGCTGTAGCCCGACATGTACAGCACTTTCGCGTCCGGGC
>SXOW01000474.1 GCA_005778315.1 Acidobacteriota bacterium | reverse complement strand
TACGGCCCCCTTAAGGTCTCGTGCGTCACGCCGGCCTGACCGTCAGCACGGGGCGCCTCGCTGGTTCAAGGCTGCCAGGTATCGAGTATCTTGGCTGCCCCTCTGGATTCTCGGAGACTCAAGACCGAGGCGATGTGGTCGACGCATGTGCGTTCCTCTGGACTGATCTTGCTGCCCCGTCCCAGGAAACGCTGTCCCGATGCCTCAGCCACCGAGACAATCATGTGCGCGACCGCGGCTCTGAGCTGCGCAGACAGTTCAGCCGACGCTTCGGTCAGAAAGAGCTTCATCGTCTCCAACGCGTATTCGTAGATGATCAGATCAGACGCCCTGGAGAAGGCCCATGTACGTTGGCGACCATGTACATCGGAAAACAGGCCAGGCAGGTGATGGGCGATGTCAGTCTGTCAAACGCGACCTCGTCGGTCTTTATTCCTAGCTTTTCGAGTCTCCTGGTCAACTCCCGGGCTGTGTCGTCCACGTTCGCTCCTTAATCGGCCAGCCTTGGCAACCACCGCGTCGACCGCACGGGCTCAGAAGAGGTATGTCAACCGAACCCATGCCGTGTGGGAGGTATACGGGCGGTAGAAGTAGTTGAGCAGGACTCCGTTGATCGCGGAATCCGCTGGTTGGTCTTCGAAGATCGGCGGACGCGCGATGCCGGACACGGCCGATTCGCGCGGGCCCAGCGTGAAGTCCGAGACCTCGTAATCGTCATACCAGTACGCGAACCCCACCGCGACGTTGCGGCGCAGGAAATGCCGCAGATCCACCGAAAGGCGCGTTTCGTCCGACGAGACGGGCGGCAGCTGGGCGACGCCGCCAGGCGCGCCAGGCGACGGGGTGTAGGCGGACCCGGTCTGGTAGAGATACAGCCCCCTGTACTCGCTGTAGTCGTAATCGACGCGCAACTCCGTGTTCCGACCGAGCTCGGGAAACTCGACGTACGCCAGGAACGAGTGTCCCTGCTGGTCTTCGTCGGTGGTCCAGTTCCTGTTCGGATCGTCGAACTGCGGACCGGGACTGGCGTTGCGCGATTGCGAGAGCCCGCCGTAGCGGTCGAAGTTGTAGGACGCCCCGACGCTGATGGCGTCGCCTGGGATGTAGTCAGCCCCGATGCTGTAGGTCTGGCTCTTGTAGTTCAACAACCCGAAGCTGTTCTGCCGGGGTTGCTCCGGATTGAGAAACCCGTCCTTGGTCCAGGTCACCGACGTGTTCACCGAGACGTCGGCGGTCGCCAGGAGGTTCGCCTGGACCATCAGCTTGTCCCGATCCCGGTCGGCCACGTCGAAGTGTCGTAGCCCCGGCTGCTCCGCCGCGTGTTCCAGCACGGCCGCGTGAAATCCGTCGCTGCGCCGCAGCGAGTGCTCGTAGAGCGTCCTGAAGGACAGCCGCTGATTCCCGACCATGTCCACCGACGCCCGCAGCGTGTTTTCGTCGTTCTGAAAGTACACCCGCTCCGTGAAATCGGCGCCGAAGTAACCATAGCCGACGCGGAAGGTCGTGTATGCCGGTCCCCGGTACGACGCGTCGACATCGAGGTAGTTCCGGGTGTACCCCTGAAGCAGCGGCGGGCCGCCTTCCTCGATGACCTGGTCGAACCGCACATAGTGCTCGCGCTCGAAGTGCGGCGTCACGTTGTCGAAGCGGGTGAGGCGGTAGCGCGTGTTCACGGTGAGGTTCCGTGTCGCCCGTGTCACGACGTTGAGCGTGGCCGCGCCGATGTTCGCCTTGGTCTTCGCGGTCTGGCGGTCCAGACTCGATACGCTGTCCAGCGGCGGGACGGCGGAGTTGATCGTGTAGGGCAGGAGCGCCTCGTTCTGCTGTGACTGGCCGAGCGACAGCGTGCCGTTGATGTTCGTCCTGGCCGCGGCCCGGTAGGCACCGGCCAGGTTGACGTAGTAGAACGAATTGCTCGGCCACTGGGATCCACGCCCCTGTGACGTGCCGGCCCCGTCCACGTAGGCCCGACTGTTCGTCGAATCGGTGAGGCGCCGGGGATTGTCCCAGACATAGGCGGGCGCCTGCTGGTCGAACCAGGACCCCTCGTAGCCGACGCGGAGCATGCCCCGGTTGTTCCGCCACTCGAGCGAACCTGCCAAGTCGTCGGTGCGGGTATCGATCGGCAGCGGGATTTCGATCGGTAGATTGAAACCGAATGAAGCCCCCCACGGAGTGCTGCCCCGCCGGTTCGTGTTCAGATACTTCCACCTCGTCTGCCAATGCTCAGTGACGTCGACGGTCAAATTGAAACCCAACGTATCGCGCCGGATCATGGTGGGAAAACCGGTGGCCAGTCGTTCGAGCTCCCCCCGCGCGAGGGAGCCGTTGGCCTGGATCCTCGCCTGGACGTCGTCCGGCAGGGTCAGCGTGGCCGTCGGGTCGTCGTAGAAGCCATTGGCACCGGGAAGCGGCGAGTAGGGGCTTCGGGTGTCGTTGCTGATAAAAGTCGGGGTCTGGTCGTAGATGAAGTCAAACCTCACCTTGCCCGGTCTGGCATAGGCCAAGGTGTAGCGCTGGTCGCGATACCCGGTGTTCTGCGCGGTGAGGTTCATCCACCAGCGCTCGCGCTCGACGTGGAAGAACGGCATGTCGATGAACACCCCGTCCCGCAGGTCCCGATAGCGCTGGAAACGGGCCTCATCACCGGTCACGTCGGAGACACGGCCGCCAAAGTCGATCTGGCCGAACAGCCCTGGGTTCGCCGGATCCTTGAGACGGTGCGACGCGGGCGTCTGGGGCTGCCCTCCGGCCACCGAGGCGAGCGTCAACTGGAGGGCGACTACGAGGGACACCGCAAGAATGCGCATGGTCGTCTCCGTCGTCCGTTACCTTGTGAAGGTGTGCCCTGAAGGATGGTTCGACCCGTGGATGCTGGAATGACAGTTCACACAGCCTCGGTTGTACAGCCGGGTGTTGTCCAACTGGGTCCGGTCGTAGATCGTGCTCGGGTGCCGCGTGTGACTGTGGCACCGTTGGCACAAGAAGGGCAGCTTGGCCACCAGCGCCCGGTCGTTCGATGAACCGTGCGGGTCATGGCACGTGGTGCAGCTGTCGCGCACCGGCGCGTGCTCCCACAGAAACGGCCCGCGCTTCTCCGCGTGGCAGCCCGTGCAGTTTTCGTTGACGGTGTTCCCCACGCTGAGGAGACGTACGTTCTGCGACCCGTGCGGATTGTGACAGGACGTGCACTCCAACTTGCCCTCGCGAACAGGCATATGGCCCGAACGATCGAGCTTGGCGATCTTGTCCCGGTGACAACCCTCGCACGTACCGCTCACGGAATCCGACACGAGCTGGTGCTCGAGCGACGCGGGGTTATGCACGCTATGGCAGTTGGAGCACGAAAGAGCGCGGCGGTCGTGCTGGCTCCCCTCCCAGAACTCCTGCCCGTCCCGGTTGTGGCAGGTGGTGCAAATGGCATTCGCCTCCAGCGGTGTCATCGCCGCGGGGTTCTGGATGAGCGTCGTCTCACCGCCGGAGTCGGCGTGCGCCCGACCCGGACCGTGACACGTCTCGCAACCCTGGCCCGCCATCGGCGTGCGGGAATCGGTGACCCGGCCATGCGCGGCCAACTGCTCCTGGGCGGCGTGGCAGAAGACACAGGTGTCGGACCCCGCGTACTCGGCAGCCGGCTGCGGTGGCGCCTGTGCGGGAGCCGCCGCCACGACGCGTCCCCCGTTCCCCGCTGGCCAGAACACGATTACCGTGGCAAAGGTCGCGCCCCAGACCAGAGCCATCACGGCCATCGCCCGCCACCATCGATTCTTCATCGGACGTCCTTCCCCTGCGTCGCGAATCGCGCCGACAAGCTAGCCAGGTCCATGCTGCCGTGGTGCTGCAAACACCGCGCCACGCAACAGGCGCCCGGCTGGGTCCCCGGACCGCGTCACGTGCAGAACCACGGAAAAACACCCAACGATGGCAGGTCCGACGGTGAAAAATCCGTCATTCCGCGATCCGGGACGGATCACTCGAAGCCATGACAGAGCTCGCACTCCTGGCTGATGGTCGACCCGTCGTCCGCGACGTGCTGCTCGTCGTGGCAACGGAAGCAGCCGGGCGAATCAGTGTGTCCGAGATGATTCGGGTATGTGCCCCAGCCGACCCCCATCTCGGGAAACAGCGTGCGGTCGGACAGCGCCTGAATGGCGTCGACGGCGCCGACGATGTCGTCCTGTCGGCGCGTCGCCAACTCCGGGTACTCCCGCTGGTAGAACCGGGTCATCGACGTCGCCATCGCCTCCCGTGCCTGCCCAGGGTCGTCGGCGTCGGCGGTCAGGAGACGCAAGGCCTCGCGCCGTATGAACGGCAGGTCCCGCCTCATCCCGCGGCGCCCCAGCACCTCGTCGACCGCCCGCTCAGGCGTCGCGGCGAAGGCGTGCGCGGAGCGGTTGTGACAGTCGAGACAGTCCATCCGGCGGCGTACGCCGCCGGTCAGACTATCTGGATCCACGTCTTCCACCCGGTATTCGCGGACCGTGCCGTCTGCGGTCGTCACCCGGACGTAGGGGATCTCGTTCGCAAGCGGGTCGAGCGACACATAGTCCACCTGGTTGGCCGGATCGGCGTGCCAGTGGCTACCGAAGGTGTCACCCAGGCGCTCGCCTCCGCCACCCACGTGGAGCCGGAGCGTGGTCACTCGCTCGCTGTTGGCCTCATCGCTGGCATACTCCCGAATGACCGTGGGCTGGTCCCCGTGGGGCAACCCGTCCCAGTGGCACCGTTCACAGGTCTCCCGCGTGGCGGCCCCCTCGCCCCGCGGTTGCCTGATCGGGCGCGGGTAGCGTCCAGTGGCCACCGATAGCAGGCGGCGGCTCCCACTCACCTTGGCGCCGACGAACGAGGCGGCGCCGGGACCGATATGACACGCCACGCACCCGATCCGGGCATGGGGACCGGTCAGGTGTGCCTCGAACTGTGGCTGCATCACGGTGTGGCAGACCTGTCCGCAGAATGCGTCTGTCTCCATGTACTGCACGCCGCCGTAGGTGCCCATCGACAGGATGACCACATTCGCCAGCGTCGCCACCGCCAGGATCCCCAGCACCCGCCGTTGCAGCGGCTGGTTCAGGTCGATACGCGGCCATTCCGGGTGCGGCCCGCTGCGGCTGCGACGCACCCCGGCGGCGATCGCCAGCAGTCCGACCAGGAAGAGCCCCGGCAGCGCCGCGTACGAAACCAGCCCGACGTAGTGGTTCGTGATCAGGCCCAGGACATCCAGGGCGAAGAGCACCAGGAACAGCAGCGCGCTCGCGGTGGTCAGCCCGAGTCCGAACACCGCCAGCGGATGCCTGAGCGCGGCACTGAGGATGCGTCGCATGTCTGGT
>SXOW01000473.1 GCA_005778315.1 Acidobacteriota bacterium | reverse complement strand
GTAGAACGCCGCGCTGAACAGGACCAAGCCGGTGCCGGCCGCGATCACGGATTCCGGTCGAAGCGGCGCTTCCTGGAACACACGCCGCAGCCGCCGGGCGAGCCACTGGGGCGAAACCACCGAATCCCAGAACAGCTGCCACATCAGGAACCCGCTCATGGCGAACAGGGCGTACTCGCCCGCCGACATATCGCCGCCCAGGCCAAAGGCACTGCCCATCAGAATCAACGGCAGGACCCCGGCGATCGGACGCGCGACCGCCCAGACATAGCCGAGATAGGCTTGGCGGTAGCGAAACCGGAAGTCCCGCAACACCAGGAGACGGCCTTGCTCGATCAACAGGCTGAGGCTCGGCTGGCGACCCGCGCGCGCGTACGAGCCACCCCTCATGACGCCGCCCCTGCGGCCGACGTCGACCAGAGCGTGTCAAGCACCCACTGAGCGAGGCGCTCGCCCGCCCGACCGTCCGTGACGGCGCAGCATCGCCGCGCCAGCTGGCGCCGCCCCGCGGTGTCCGCGGCCGGGTCGGCCAGATACCGACCCACCGCCTGGACCAGCTCCTCGGGACTCCGGGCAATGGACGCCGCACCGGTCTCCACCACTGGCCGATAGTGTTCAAACTGATAGTACCGGGCGATCGAGAGCGGGAGCGGGAGACCCTGCGTGTCGTCGAAACCGATGTTGACCACGGGAGTATCAAAGAGCGCCGCCTCCACCGTCGTGGTCGACGCGAAGTTCACGATCACGTCGCTGTGGGCCAGCGTCGCGGCCAGCCGTTGGCGGCCCGCACTTCCGGGTGTAAAGGAGTCGAGTTCGGGCGCGCCAGGGCTCCGCTCGAGTTGTTGGAACGGCTTCTCCACAAACACCCGCCGACCGTCGTGGAGCCGGCGGTACAGGTCCGCATGGTCGCGTGGATGCACCCGCACGAGGAGTTGGGTCCCGGCCTCGAGTCGGCCGTCCTCCAGTGCCCGGGCCAGCATCTCCACGACCTTGTCGGTGGTCGGGTACACCGACGCGGGGGCCGTCGCCAACGTCACCAGCGGACGAGCCGGGTCGGCCCCCACGGAGCGGCAGAACTCGGCCCGCGTCATTTTCGGCTCATCGCCGAAGTAGGCGTCGAAGGGCACAGCGCCCGTGACCTTGACACGCTCCGGCCGGAAACCGTGATAGCGCACGGCCTCGTCACGCATCGTGTCGTTCCACACCGCGAGGTGGTCGACTGGCAGCACGGTGTGATATTTCGACGACAGATTGTCCCACCCCAGGTCCGCTCCCATCTGTGGGACGCCGAAACGTTTGGCCGCATAGATGAGTGGCATCTCAATCGGGAGAAGTCCAGCGGTTGCGGTGACCACCAGCCCCGGGCGATGCGTCTCGAACAGTGTCCGGTAGTCAGACACGTCGGTGACCCATTGAGCCGCTCGAAACCAAGCCCGTCTCGACACCGGTAGCCGGCAGCTCGTCGCCTTGAGTGCGATCAGTAGACGACGCCCGCGCCACGTCTCCATCAGCCGGGCCCGGTCCCGCTGGATCCGCACCGCCTGCAGCCCCGAGTCGAGGAGAAAGCGTTCGCTCAGAATCGAATCGATGACCCGGGCGGCCAGACGTGGCGGCGACGCGGGCACCGGCACGCACCGTATGTCCTGCTGTTCCAGCTCCGAGGCGAGATGCGGATCCGACGCGAACGGAGACAAGACCACGATCCGTGGTCTCGGCCGCGCGGCAACCAAGGCCTGCAGAAACGGACCTCGGGCGAGGTCGGCGACGTGGTGGCCGGACGGGACCGAGATAAAAAGTGTCCGCTCCTGAGAGGTCGTCGCCCCCGCCGTCCATTGCGACGCGGTGGGCGTCGCCGCCTCAGGAACGGCGAGGCTGGATACGGGAGTCACGTCAGCCGGCCCTCGTAGGCCTCCACCAACAGGTCACACACCTCACGCACGGCGCCCATTCCACCACGGCGCGTCGTCACGTAGCGCGCCACTTCGAGGGCGGCCGGATAGGCGTCCGCCACGCAGATGGGGACGCCCACATGACGCAGACAGTCCAGATCGTTGATGTCATTGCCAACGTAGGCCACGTGGTCTGGGTCGAGCACCCGGTCCGAGAGGATCTGGCTCAGCGCCGCCCACTTCGTGTCGCCCAGCCCCTGCACACAGTCAATGCCGAGCTTCGCGGCCCGGGCCGACACCACCGGATTGGTCTCCGTCGACAGCACAAGCGACCCAACGCCGAGACGACGCAGCGCCTGAAGGCCAAGCCCGTCGGCGCGTGAGCAGAACACAGCTTCTTTGCCGTCCTGGTCCACGAGCACACGGTTATCCGTGAAGACGCCGTCAAAGTCGAACACCACGAACGTCACGGCGCGAAGGTGCTCGGCGGTGAGTCGCACTAGGTTGATGTTCCTCCGGACGCGGCGCCGGGTCTTTGATACAACTCCGCCCTCTCAGTCACAACGCTCCACCACCCGGGCTGGAGGCGTTGTGCCTGCGGACGTTCGTGGGCTTGGCCCACGCACGCGTGTGAGCCGCCCGGTCGTGGATCGCGGATCGTCGATCAGCGACTCTTTGGTGACGTACCAGTCCCCGCCTTAGCTACACCCAACGCTCGGCACGCCCGACCCGCTCCCGGTAAACGCTCACCGGAGTCCGTCACAGGTCTTCGTTGAGATGCTTGTAGGCAAGCCGAAAGTGAAG
>SXOW01000472.1 GCA_005778315.1 Acidobacteriota bacterium | reverse complement strand
GGGTGACGCGGCGCGTCGGGAAGACCAGGCAGGATGAGCAGCACGAAGGCCGCGGGGTGCGAACCTCGATGGAAGCTCGGTCTGGTCCGCTATCTCACCAAAGGCCGCCAGCCGAGTGTCCATCGCACCGGCAGCTCCACCGGTGTATAGCAGATCGCGTCATCGCACGCCTGGTACGTCAAGACCCCCTCGACCGTCAACGTCGCATCGGGTTCCGCGGCCAACGCCGCGATCTCGGGGGTCATCGGAATCGTGACCTCCTGCACCAACTGAAACGGCTCCTGGAACACCTCCACGCGCTCGTCGAGCGGCTTGTAGTGGTAGATCTCAGACGCCGGATATCTCACCTCGTGCGCCCGGATGAAATCCGGCGCGTTGAGCTGCAGCCTGATCACTTGATACGTGTGGCCCCCGGGCGCATAGAGATGCATCCCCTCTTTTGGGGTCACATCCACCACCAGCGAGAAGCGATTGCCGGGCGCCACCGTCCGATCGGTTGGGTAGGCAAGTGCATCGAGGTGATCGGTCGTCAACCGTGTCGCGTTCCGGTCAGTCCCGTTCGCCGCATCTCCCAGGGCCACCAGGATGCTCGACACGGTGAAACGCTCCTGGTATGCCTGCTCAAAGAACCTCTCCCTGACCCGTCCCTCGGTGTCGAGAATGAAGGTCCCGGGGTACGGCACGCCATAGAATCGGACACCGGGCGACATTTCTTGGTTGAGGAGGCCGTACTCCTGAATGACGGCAGACCCCTCATCAGACAACGTCGGGAAGTCGAGCCCGCGCGAGTCGGAGAAGCCCTTCAAGGTATCCACAGAATCGTAGGTGATCACCGCGAGGCCCAGTCCCTGCGCGGTGATGTCCGCATGCCGGCTTTGCAGCTCCACGAGCTGCGTTTTGCAATACGGTCACCAGTCAGCGGAACGGCTGAAGACCAGCATGGCGCCGTTGGGTCCCATGATCGACTCCAGGGTCTGCATCTGGCCGGTCTGGTCTGGCAGATTGAACGCGGGCACGATGTCGCCAACCTGTGGGCCGAATTGGTCCACGTCGGGTAGATTCTGTGCGCCGAGACTGGGTGCTATCGTCAGCACCAGGGCCGCGGAAAGCAGCAGCTGTCGCATCTCTGAGTCTCCTCGAGGGCTCCAGGCACCTGGAGCGGGTACTGCTGTAGACGCCGCTGCCAGGCGAAACGTCCCTCCACCGCCAGTCTGGTCGCGCTAGCCGTTGAAGCCACACCGAACGGACGGGGTCGGCGTGTCGGCCGATGTCGTCTTCGTGGACATCGGCGTGACCACGCTCCCGGCCGGCCGACTCCAGATGCGTGAGGCCGTCTCCGCAGCCGCGTCAGCAGACCGATACAACGCCCCGCGCTGACCGATGAACTGGCTGTGCAGCAGCCTGCACTCCGCTTCGAGGCGGTGGCGAAGATCATCGACGTGGGTGACCCAGGGCAGTGAGCGGACCGCAGGGAGCGGCGCCTCGTGAATCAAGCCGGTGAGCACTTCCATGTCGTGCAGCCGTCCGAGGGTGTCTTGCACGGCCTTGAGCTGACGCGCCGGTGCCCGCCGCCGCGTGGCGCCCGCTTCTGCCGCCAGCTCGAACCCGTATCGCAATTTCTTGGCGGCAATGCGCACCGCGTGCAGACGCTCTGGGACGTAGAGGACTCCGGCGATGTCGACCGCGTCGCGAAGCTGCTCGCCGCGAACCCGCATCCGCAGAGCCAAGACCTCCGTCCACGCGCCCGAACTGGCCCGCCCGAGACCGTCGACGAGCGTCTGCAGGCGCGGCCCTAATTGGTTCACGTTCGCCCGCGCCAGCTCAACCACCATCCCGTGGCGCGCGACAGACCGCAAGTCGTCAAGGTGCTGTCTCAGACGCGCGGTCGCGTCAGCCGGTGTCTGCCCGTCGCCAGTCACTTCATCCAGGAGTTCCAGCGCGACATCGCCCTCGCGCACGGCACCGAGCGCTCGCCCCACCCACCGCAGTCGCCGAGCGGCCCGTCGCGCCGCCGTCCCGCCAAGCTCTGCCGCCACCAGCGGCCACAATTCGCGGAGTCTGCGAGTCGCGACGCGGCAATCGTGCAGCGGCTCCACTCCGCCCTCGACGGCGGCCGTCAGGTTGCGCTCAAATGTGCCCAGATAGCGGCCAAAGGGCCGCTCCAGTCGATGTCGACGAGGCATGGTAGTATGGGCGTCACGACGGTGACGGACCGCGTGCGACTCGCCGCACCAGCAAATTATCACACCCCGGCGCTCCCGCACCTTTAGCCCTTCGAGCTAGGCGTGACACGAGCCTGACTCATGCGTATCGCCGCCATAGACATCGGCACAAACTCGGTCCACATGATTGTGGTCCGAGTTCGCCCGGACCTCTCGTTCGAGATCGTCGACCGCGAGAAGGAAATGGTGCGCCTGGGCGCCGGCGGGCTCGACGGTCGGGCGCTCACCGAGAGGGCCATGCAACACGGCCTGCTGGCGCTCTCTCGGTTCCGTCGCCTGGCCGATGCGCACCGGGTGGACGAAATCGTGGCCGCGGCCACCAGCGCCGTGCGCGAAGCGGACAATGGCCCATATTTCCTCGACGCCATTCTGGACCGGACCGGTATCCGGGCCAGGGTCATTTCCGGTACAGAAGAGGCTCGGCTTATTCACCAGGCCGCCGTCTACGGGGTCGACGTCGGCGCCGACTCCGCCGTCGTCGTGGACATCGGCGGCGGCAGTGTCGAACTGACCGTAGGCTCGGCGGCGGGCGCCACCTTCACACAGAGCCTGAAGATCGGCGTCATTCGCCTGGCGGAACGCTTTGGCGCCTCCGATCCGCTATCAAAACGAGACGAACGGGAGATGACCCGCTACGTGTCGGAGGCCATCGCCGGGCCGATTGCCCAGATCCAGGCGCTGGGATTCGACCGCGTCATCGGCACCTCCGGCACGATCCTGAGCCTCGGCACCCTGGCCAGCGGCGACAACCGGGACAGCGGCGACGATGTGCGTAATCTACGGGTTCCAGCCAAGCAATTCCGGCGCGTTCGCAGAGAGCTGGCGACCCTGACCTTGCACGAGCGGCTCCGCGTCCCCGGGCTCGACCCACGACGCGCAGATCTCATCGTGGCCGGCGCGATCCTCTTCGACACCATTGTGCGAGCGCTGGACGTGGAGGAGGTGACGCTCTGTGACCTCTCGCTCCGGGAAGGTCTGGCGCTCGACTATATTCACCGCAATCGGACGAAGGTCGCCAAGGTCGAGCAGTATCCGGATGTCCGGCGTCGCAGCGTGATGGAACTCGCCGAACGGTGCAACGTTGATGCGGACCACGCGGGCCAGGTAGCACGCATCGCGCTGTCGTTGTTCGACCAGACGGCCGACGTCCACGGACTGGCTGGTCGAGAACGGGAATGGCTCGACTATGCGGCCGTGCTCCATGACATCGGTGTGCACATCAGTTTCCCGCGACACCACAAGCATTCGTACTACCTGGTCAAGAACGGCGACTTGCGCGGGTTCGAGCCTGAGGAAGTGGAGGTCATCGCGCTCACGACGCGGTATCACCGCCGCGCGACCCCCAAGAAGGGCCACCCAGGGTTCGGCGGCCTCCCGTCGGCGCAACGCCGCACGGTGCGCATCCTCGCCGCGCTGCTCCGTTTGGCCGAAGGCCTGGACCGAAGCCACAGCCAGAGCGTCAACGACGTCATCGTGTCACCCATTGACGACGCGTATTTCGTGCGGGTGGGCGCCCACGGCGACACAGAGCTAGAAATGTGGGCCGCCCAGCGCCACGTCGCACCGCTCGAACAGATGCTCGGTCGCCCCATCCGCTTTGAATTGCTCCGCCCCACCGCGGCCCCGGTGCCCGCCACACAGGTCGATGCCGCGCCGTCACCCCCCTCGACCGCGGCGGGGGCCGCAACGCCGTGACGGCCCGATGGCTTCTTACGGCGTTGCTCCTCGGCACCAGGGAGCCGGCCGGCTGTCGACGTACCACCCGGCAGACGACGGTTCGCTCAGCGACAGATGGCTGTTCGTCGCGCAGGGCTCGGACGGTCTCACCAGGATGAGCGCCGCAACCTCTACCTCACGGGGCAAGACGTCACGATTTTCAACCCCGCCGGCGAACCCATTGCCTCGATCGGGGGTGCCCGAGACGCCAGCAAACCTCACCTTCGGCGGCCCGGAAGGTACGACCCTGTTCATTACCGCGCGCGCCTCGCTCTACCGGGTAGAAATGCTTGTCACCGGCCAATAGCCCTGAATCCGGCTGCGGACCCGCATTTCGACCGCGCACCTCGACCAAGCGAGCGGATTCGGATAAAATTCCCAGATTCCCGACGGATGCCGCGGGCCTTCATCACGCGGAGGGGTATGTCATGCGCCATACGCTCTGCGTCCACTGCCGGACTCAGCCGGTCGATTCAGCATGGCGCCCGTTCTGCAGCGAGCGATGCAAGCTCCTGGATTTGCGCAACTGGGTGGACGGCAGTTACCGCATACCGGGCGAGGCTACCCACACCGGGGACGGCAACGACCCGGACCCTGACAACTGATTCCTGCTTCGGACGCGAAGATTTCTGACACCTCATGGCTGACACCCTGACCATCACCGACAACCGCACTGGCAAGCAGTATGAAATTCCGGTCACGGACGACACGATTCGGGCCATGGACCTTCGCCAGATCAAGGTCAACCCTGACGATTTCGGGTTGATGACCTACGACCCGGCGTTCCTCAATACCGCGTCCTGTCGCAGCGCAATCACCTTTATCGACGGCGACAAGGGCATCCTTCGGTACCGTGGGTACCCCATCGAACAGCTGGCCGAGCAGGCCACGTTCGTGGAAACCGCCTATTTGTTGCTCGACGGTGAGCTCCCGAACGCGGCCCAACTCGCCGACTGGAAGCACGACCTCTCCGGCCACGTCATGCTCCACGAGAACATCAAGAAGTTCATGGAGGGATTCCGGTATGACGCTCATCCCATGGGCATCTTCCTGAGCACGGTCGGGGCGCTCTCGACGTTCTACCCCTTGGCCAAGAAGGTGGACGACCCGGCGTCGCGCCGCCTCCAGAGCCTCCGGCTCATCGCAAAAGTGCCAAGCATCGCGGCCTACGCCTTCCGACACCATGTGGGTAAGCCGTACATCTACCCTGACAGCGAACTGAGCTACGC
>SXOW01000471.1 GCA_005778315.1 Acidobacteriota bacterium | reverse complement strand
GTGCCTCGCGCCACGTACATG
Source organism: Acidobacteriota bacterium (assembly GCA_005778315.1). GTDB lineage: Bacteria > Acidobacteriota > Vicinamibacteria > Vicinamibacterales > UBA8438 > UBA8438. Next base: position 10,308 of record SXOW01000471.1, on the reverse strand, counting down.
CCCTATCCAGTCCAGTGGGTGCAGACGCCCGAGTACGTGCTGCTTGCGTACGAGTTCGCCAGCGCCAGCCGCATCGTCTACATGGACCGGCCAGACTTCGAGGCGCCGGTTGACGCGTGGATGGGCCACAACCTTGGAAGCTGGGACGGCGAGACCCTGGTCATCGACGTCACGGCGCAGATGCCGGACACCTGGCTGGACATGTCCGGTAACCACCACAGCAACTCGATTCACGTGGTGGAGCGCTACACGGCGCTCAGCGAGAACCACCTGATGTACGAGGCGACCATCACGGACCCCGAGACCTACACGCGTCCCTGGACCATTCGCCTGCCCCTCTATCGCCGGATCGACGAGAACATGCAGTTGCTCGAGTTGAAGTGCGTCGAGTTCGCGGAAGAGCTGATGTATGGGCATCTTCGGAAGGATCCGGACCTGACGCCGGTCTTCCGCGCCAGCGGCCACGGCTCAGACCGCCAGATTGCGCTTGAGCCGCCGCAATAGTTGGGCGCAATAGTTGGGCAAGAAGAGTTTTGCGTGTCGTTGCCACCGGGCTGGTGTTGACGACAATGTGTGAAATGTTGATAATCACAGAAGGTCTTTTCCCAAACTTGGAGGCGAAACAGATGCGAAGAAACATTGCCATCGTCCTGGCTGGGGTAGTCATGGCGCTGGCCACCGTGCCGGTGGTCGCGCATCATGCATTCTCGGCTGAATTTGACGCCAATCGTCCCATCCATCTCGAAGGCAAGGTGGTGAAGATGGAGTGGATCAATCCCCACGCGTGGGTTCATCTGGAGATTGAGGACGGCACCGTGTGGATGGTCGAGGGCGGCACCCCGAACACCCTGCTCCGCCGTGGCTTCTCGAAGAACTCGCTGCTCCCGGGCACCGAGATCATCGTTGATGGCTATCAGGCCAAGGATGGTTCCAACAAGGGGAACGGGCGAGACCTGACCTTCAAAGACGGACGCAAGCTGTTCATGGGTTCGTCAGGCACCGGCGCGCCCTCCGATGGTCGCGACGCAACGGAACCTGAATAGGCAACAGACCGTCGACACGTCGTCGACGACTGAACGAGTAGACGAAGAGGGTCTGGACGCGTAAGCGTTCAGACCCTCTTTTTGTGTACGCGGGCGCTCGCGTAGAATGGACTTGGCGGGCTCATGGCGAAGATTTCCTTGCAGCGGCATCCGGCAGCCACGCTCGCGGTCATCGCGCTGGGCGCCGGGTCACTGGTCGCCGCGCCGGGTTTGCAGCGTCGCGAGGATGGCGCCCCGGTGTTTCGCTCCGGCGTCGACTTGGTGCAGGTCACCGCCACCGTCGTCGACGAAGACGGTCGGCTCGTCGGCGATCTCGACAGGGATGATTTCGAGATTACTGAAGACGGGCGACCACAGACGCTGACGCATTTCACACGGGACCGCGTGCCGCTCAGTCTGGGGGTGGTCCTCGACATCAGTCAGAGCATGTTCGGTCAGCGCATCGATGATGCGCGACTGGCGCTCGACCAGTTTCTAGCCGACCGGCTGGACGCTGCCGATGAAGTGTTCGTGATCGTGTTCAATCACAGCCCGGAGGTCGACGTGGCGTGGACGCGCGGTCCGCGTCGCGTGCGTCATCGGCTCGACGACATTCGTCCCTGGGGCGGTACAAGCATCTACGATGCCATGATGGAAGCGTTGCCGATGTTCGAGACCCGTGCGAACCAGCGGGCCGCGGTCGTGCTGGTGTCGGACGGGTCTGACACCGGGAGCCGGGCAGATGTGCGCGATGTCCGGAGCGCGTTGCGTCGGAGCGACGCGTTTGTCTATGCGATCGCGATTGATTCGCCGCGGACGCGGGCCATCAACGACCGCGTGAATCCTCACGCGCTGCGGGAAATCACGACCGAAAGCGGTGGTTACACCGAAGTCGTCCACGACAGCCCAGAGCTCGCGCCGGCTACCGCTCGTATTGCGGATGAGTTGAACCATCAGTACACGCTGACGTATGCCCCAGCGCGGCCGGGTGATGGCACCTATCGGTCGATTCGAGTCCGCGTGGCTGGCGACCACCGTGTCCGGCACCGGCGCGGGTATGTCGCCGATCCACCTCGCGGGGGCGAGCGGGACCGCTAGAGGGGGAATGGCCCAACAGGCAGTGCCGGATACGCTACGACCGCACGAATCTTTACCGTAGAACAAGAGCATCGTTTGAATGACAAATGTCGCGTGTGTACGATAAGTTGGCGGACCCTGCGATGAGTGAGCGCACGCGACGGGAGACGGCCGTCCGGCCCCATGCTGAGAAGTCGACGGTGTCCCCGACAGAGGGAAGAAGGGGTCGCATGACCGAAGACTTCGGCCGCGACCTCGACGGGTGGCTCAAGACGGTGGAGGAACGGTTGGCGCCGGCTGGCCGCCAGACTTCCCCGGCGACTGCGGATGCGTCGCCTCCTCCGGCAGTAGACGTGGCGCCCATGGCGTCAGCGCCGCCCCAGACGCGCAGCTACGAGGGAGGTGAGACGGCCGCCACGTTGCGCGACCGAGCGCGTATTGAGGCGCTCGTGCGCGTGGTGAAGGAACTGGCGGCGGAGATACGATCGTCGCGGCGCGACATCGAGCAGATCAAGACCGTGATCGCCAAACTGCAGGTCGTCACGGACGCTCGCACGCGCGCCGCCCAGTCGCCCGGCCAACGCGCTACCACACCTAAGTGAATCGCCGCGCACGGTCCCGTGTGAGGTCCCTCGCTGGTCTGCCTGCGTTCACCGAGCATGCACCCGTGTGGCGGGGTATGAACTGATGCCGGCTCTACGGGCCGACAACCTGTGCAAGGCCTATGGGCGCGGCGAAAGTCGTGTGGACGCGGTTCGGGGCGTCACCCTGGAGCTCTCGGCCGGTGACTGCGTGGCCGTGGTCGGACCCTCCGGGTGCGGCAAGTCGACGTTGTTGCATCTGTGCGGCGGCATGGACCGGCCCACCGCCGGCACCGTGGTCGTCGACGGCGTGCCCCTGTCCGGCCTCGATGACAATGGACTCACGAAACTTCGACGCGACCGCATCGGGTTCGTCTTCCAGTTCTTCAATCTGCTGCCGACGCTGACCCTCGGCGAAAACATCGCCTTGCCGTTGCTGCTGGCAGGCGCCACCGCGGGGGAGGGCGCTGACCGGGCGCGGGTCTGCGCTGACCGTGTCGGGCTGGCCCATCGGCTTCATCACTATCCGGCGCAAGTGTCTGGCGGTGAACTGCAGCGGTCGGCCGTCGCCCGCGCGGTGGTCCACCGCCCGGTCTTACTGATCGCGGATGAGCCAACCGGCAACCTCGACACGGACAATGGACAGCGTGTCCTCGACATTCTCCGCACCCTGAACGATGACATCGGGGTTGCGGTGCTCCTGGCGACGCACGACCAGTCGATTGCCGGCCGCGCCGACCGGATCTTGCGGATGCGGGACGGGCGTGTCGTCGACTCCGACCACCCAGCCGCTGGCATCGACGAGGTCGAGAACACGGCGGGACCGTCGCCAGACCTGGAAACGCCGTGACGCTGTTCCGCCAGTTCATCGTGCGCGCGTTGGTGCGGGACCCCAGACGCAGTCTGGCGACCGTGGCCGGGTTGACCCTCGGCGTCGCGGTGGTGATCGCCATCCGACTGGCGAACGCGGGTTCAATCCGGGGGTTCGAGACGGCCCTCGACGTGGTGGCCGGACAGACATCGTTGGAGATTGTGGGGGCCGGGGTAGGGGTCGAGGATGCACAGCTTGCGGAGATGGGCTGGTTGCGTGAATACGGCCTCGTCAGCCCGGTGATTGCGCGGCCCGCGCGGCTGCGGACACCGGATGGGAGCGAGCACCCGTTGCAGGTGCTGGGGGTCGATGTGCTCCGCGACCGCCCGTTCCGTGAGTATCAGCTCGTCGAGTTTGCGCGCGGAGGGCGAGAGCCCAGCGCGCAGGCGTTGCTGGTGCTCCTGCTCGATGCCCGGTCGGTGGTGCTCACAGAGCGATTCGCGACGCGTCACGGCATCCGCCTCGACAGTACGGTGGCACTCGTCATCGGCGACCGCGTGCACAACGCCGCGGTGCGCGGGTTGTTGCTCGACGAGGGCCCCGCGCGCGTCGTCGACGGACAGCTGGCCGTGCTCGATGTCGCGGTCGCACAGCTCCTGTTCGACCGCATCGGGTGGCTGGACCGGGTGGACATCCAGCTTCACGACGCCGCCGCGATCGACGAAGTGGAGGGAGCCATCTCGGCCAGGCTCCCCGATGGGCTCCGTGTGCAACGTCCCGCCCAGCGGGGACGCCAGGTCGAAAAGATGTTGGCGGCGTTTCATTTCAACCTGACGGCGCTGTCCTACATCGCGCTGGTGGTCGGGCTGTTTCTGGTCTACAACACGGTGGCGGTGTCGGTGATATCGCGACGGAGCGAGATTGGGACACTCCGCGCGCTGGGCACCACGCGGCGCACGTTGCTCCGGCTGTTTCTCGGCGAGGCCGCGCTCCTGGCTGGGCTTGGTGCCGTCGTCGGGATACCCGCCGGGTGGCTTCTGGCTCAGGGGGCGATCCGGCTGACCTCCACCACGGTCAATGCGCTGTACATCACGTCGGCGGCCACCGTGCCGCCGCTCAGTTGGGGGGACCTTCTTCTGGGCTGTGGGGTGGCCATCCCCCTGGCGCTTGGCGCCGCGGCGCTCCCCGCGTTGGAGGCGGCGCGTGTCACGCCGATTGCGGCGGTGCGGGGGGCGGATCGCCTGTCTTCGACCCATCACCCCCAACGGTCCGGGCGCGCGGCGCTGGCCTCCGCCGGGTTCTTCGGGCTGGCCGCATGGTTGGCGACGTTGGATTCGGTGGGGGGCTTGCCGCTCTACGGACTTGGCGCCGCCCTGGCCGTGATCGGCGGCGGCGCCTCGCTGGTGCCGGTGCTCCTCGCCTGGCTGCAGCGTGTAGGGCGCGGGCCCCTCGTCCGCGCCTTCAAGGTCGAGGGTATGCTGGCGCACGCGAATCTGTCGGCCGCGGTGGGTCGGCTGGCGGTGTCAGTGGCGGCCCTCGTCGTGAGCTTGGCGATGTTGGCGGCTATCGCGATCATGATAGGGAGCTTTCGCGACACCGTCTCCTACTGGGTGGGGCAGACCCTGCGCGCCGATCTCTTCGTCTCGGCCGCCGGCGGCGGTCCCGTCGGCCCGTCCGCCACCATCTCGGAAGAGGCGGAGCGCCGGGTGGCGGCGCACCCTGCGGTGGCGGCGGTCGATCAGTTCGGGCAGGTCGACCTGCCCTACGGACCGGATGGCGATCTCATCATTCTGGGCGCCGGCACCTTCGAGGTATTGCTGGAGCACGGCGGGCTGCTCTTCAAAGAGCCGGATGATGGGCCGGCGGCCATGGCGGCGGCAGCGGGCGCCGACGCCGTCGTGGTGTCTGAGGCCTTTGCGTTGAAGCAGGGCGTCGCTGTTGCTGACTCGATCGAGCTCGAGACTGCCCATGGGGCACACCGGTTCCGGGTGGCAGCCATCTACTACGACTACTCGAGCGACCGGGGGTTGGTCGTCATGGACCGACCGACCTTCGAGCGACACTACGGTGCGCAGCGTCCGACGGGGTTGACCGTCTATCTGGAGCCGGCGGCCGACGCGGCCACGGTGCGTGAGGCACTGTTGGCGGCCCTCGGTCCGGAGCATCGGCTGTTCATCAATACCAACGCGACCCTGCGGGCCGAGGTGCTCCGCATTTTTGATGCGACCTTTGCGATTACCTACGCGCTGGAAGCGATCGCCATCTTCGTGGCCATCATGGGCGTCGCGACCACCTTGCTGACCTTGGTACTGGAGCGGCGGGACGAGTTGTCGATGTTGCGGCTCGTTGGTGCCGGTCGCGCGCAGATTCAACGCATGGTCATGCTGGAAGCCACCCTGCTCGGGGGGCTGAGCCAAGCGCTGGGCCTCGCCGTCGGTGTCGTGCTGTCGGTGATCTTGATTTACGTGATCAACGTGCAGAGTTTTGGCTGGACCATCCAGTTCACCCTTCCGGTCGGGTTTCTGGTGCGGTCCACGGTGTTGGTGGCCCTGGCCACGGCCGTCGCTGGGCTGTATCCAGCCCGTGTCGCCACGACCTTCGCCGACGCGGAGGCCCGATGATCTGCCGAGCGAGGTCCTTTCGCGCGTCCTTCGCGCGATGGTCTGGCGCGGGCGTCCTGCTCGCCACGGCGTGTGTGCCAGCCCTGTTGGCTCAGTCCCCTGGTCTCACCACCGTCGATGGGTGGCGTGTGGCCGAACCGGGCTACACCTTTGCGTTTCCGCGCGACCATGGCAGCCACCCCGAGTACCGCATCGAATGGTGGTACTACACCGGCAACCTGGACGCGCGAGACGGTCGCCGGTTCGGGTATCAGGTGACGTTCTTTCGCATCGGGGTCGACGCCGCGCCAACAAACCCGTCCCGCTGGGCGGTTCGTGACCTGCATATGGCCCATCTCGCGGTGACCGACGTCTCGGCGGAACGGCAGGTGACGGCAGAGCGATTCGACCGCGGCGGCGTCGGCTGGGCCGGCGCGGCAGGGCACACCCTCGACGTGTGGAACGGTGACTGGCGCGCAGACCTCGACGGAGAGACGCATCGGTTGGTCGCGGCAGACGAGACATTCGGTGTCGATCTGCGGCTTGCCCCCGGGAAGTCTCCGACGTTGCACGGCGACGCGGGCCTGAGTCGCAAGGGCGCCGAGCCAGGCAACGCGTCGCACTACTACTCCATGACCCGCATGCCGACCGAGGGCGAGTTGCGTCTGGACGGCGAACGGATCGCGGTCACCGGTACGAGCTGGATGGACCACGAGTTCGGCACCACCTTTCTCGAGCCGGGGCAGGTCGGGTGGGATTGGTTCTCACTGCAGCTCGACGATGGCACCGATCTCATGATCTATGAGTTTCGGCGTGCCGATGGCGAACCGGATGCCTTTTCGTCGGGGACGTGGGTGAATGCTGACGGCACCGCCGAGCGTTTCAACCGCGAGCAGTTCGTGCTGGTGCCGCGACGCCGATGGACGTCGTCGAGTGGGGCCAGCTATCCCGTCGACTGGCAGGTCCGCGTCCCGTCTCGACGGGCGGATCTGACCATCGAGGCGCTGGTCGATGCGCAGGAATTCGACTCCGCCGACTCGACAGGCGTGACCTACTGGGAGGGCGCGGTAGCCGTTCGCGGCCGGATCGACGGGCGAGAGATTCGCGGCCGCGGTTACCTCGAGATGACCGGCTACGTCGGCCGGCCCATGAGCGAGGTCTTCCGTGAGCCCCCCGTTGCGCCGAAGCCCTTGCCCTGACCGCCTCGTCTGCGGCAGGATCACCTCATGACTGACCCTTTCTCCCGTCGTCACTTCCTGCATGCCGCTGGCGCCGGGGCGGCGTCGGTCTGGATTCCACGCACCGTCCACGGCTACACCGAGGCCGAGGTGCGCAAGATGGCGTTCAACGAGCGCGTCGAAGAGGGCATCTCCAAGTGGGATCTGGACACGCCCTGCCTCATCGTCGACCTCGACCGGCTTGAGGGCAACCTCGACCGGATGCAGACGACGCTGGCTCGGAACGGAATTGCCAGCCGACCTCACGCCAAGACGCACAAGTGCCCCGCGATTGCGCGCCTGCAGGTGGCGACCGGGTCGGTGGGGATCTGCGTCGCCAAGATCAGCGAGGCGGAGGTGATGTTCGAGCATGGGATCGAGCAGATTCTCATGACGACCGTCAATGTGACGCCGCGCAAGATTCGGCGGGCGATGCACTTGAAGAAGTGGTGCACCGGGTTTATTCAGGCGGTGGATAACCCGGCGAATGCGCGCGACCTGTCGGCGGCGGCAGCCGAGGCCGGCGTGGTTGCCGACATCGTGGTCGACGTGGACCCCGGGGGGCATCGCAGCGGCATCACGGCCGGCGCACCGGCCCTCGAATTGGCCCAGCTCGTCGACACCTTGCCGGCCCTGCGGTTGCGCGGCCTGTTGTGTTACGACGGCGGCGCGCAGCACGTGCAGGCGTTTGCCGACCGGCGGACGCGCGCACTGTCGAGCCTGGAGGGCGCGGCTGAGACCCTCGTCCAGATGAATCGTTCCGGCCTCGACACGCGCGTTTTCAGTGGCGGTGGCACCGGGACCTACAACATTGACCATGAGACACCAGGACTGACGGACGTCCAGGTGGGCAGCTACGTCTTCATGGATGCGCAATATTTGGCGCTGGGCGGCGCCCACAACCCGGATAAGTACGACGATTTCGCGCCCGCCTTGACCGTGATGACGACCGTGGTGAACGCCCAGTACGAGGGCCTTGCGACGACCGACGCCGGTGCCAAGGCAAACACCATCAACCAGCCCTGGCCGATCATCGCCGGGGAGACCGGTATGAGCTACACGGCGGGCTCAGACGAGTACGGGTCGATTCGCTATGGCGACGATGCGAGCCGGATCTACGCGGTGGGCGACAAGTTGGAGCTCATCGTGTCTCACTGCGACCCCGTCGTGAACCTGTATGACCAGATGTACGGCGTGCGCGGCGACACCGTCGAGGTGATCTGGCCAGTGTCGGCTCGCGGCAAGTCCGTGTAGCCTGCGAGCCTGAGGTATAATCCCCCGGTTATGTGGACGAAGCTGCAGAACACTGCCCGCAAGAAGCCGCCTCGCCAGGTCGCCGTGATCGACCCGGAGGCCTGTTTCGGCGCCTATGCCTGTTCGATCTGTCAGGCGGCCTGTCCGGTCGAGAACTGCATTGTCGAGGCCAAGGACGCGAATGGCCGCTGGGTCTGCGCCGTGCTGATTGACAAATGCATCGGCTGCGGGCTGTGCGTGACGATCGGCAACCCGACCGCGCCGGGCAAGCGTGATTTCGGGTGCCCGGCCGACTACGACGCGATTGACATGGTGACTTACACCGACGTGGTAGACGCGGTTGCAGCCGACCTGGGATCCGAAGCCAGCGAACCCGAGGCCGAGCCGGCGAGCGCCTAGTCGTTCTTCAGTCGTTCTTACCCGTCCGACGATTCTACGGTCTGGTCCAGCCCGGTCAGCTCGACCAGCGGAGTGCCTGGCTCAACCGTGTCGCCCTCCGTGCAACGGACGGCGGCCACGCGCCCGTCGCGTGGAGCGCGCAACGGTATCACCATTTTCATCGCCTCCAGCGTCACCAACGTCTCGCCTCGCGAGACGTGTTGACCGACGGCGACAGACACCTGGCTGACGGTCCCGGGCATGCTGGCCGTGATGTCGTCCTGGCCGCCCGGCCCGCTGGTGGCTTCCAGCGGCATGCTGGATGTGTCGTCGGGTGCTGCCGGATGCGGCCAGTGGAAGGTGTGACCGTCGACCCAACCCCAGTCCGCCTCCTGACTGTTGGCCACGATGACCGCATACCGGCGTTCGCCGATCGTGACCTCATAGCGCTCCTGGTCGAGACGGCGGACGGCGATCGGGTCGTGGGTGCCGTCCATCTGGACCCGGCCTGACGCACGGTCGTCGTCGCGGCTCAGCACCAGCGTCGCACGCGGTCGCGGAGGATGGGTCATCCCAGTCGCCACCCTCCCAACGTGTCCCACGGGTTCCGACGGTCAGACGCGTCTTGGTCCATGCCACGGCCCAGGCCCGGACCTGAACCTGCCTGGAGGCGTTCATGGAGCGCGAGCGCGGCGGCCAGCGCTTGAGCCGGCTCCCCGGCCTCGTCGGTGGCAGGGCCGGTCAACAAGGCGTCACGCTCCGATTCCAGAAATCCGGTGTCCACCTGACCGGCGACCATGCATGGATGCGCCAGGATACGCGCAAGGAGGGCGGCGTTCGTCGGGACACCCAACACCACGAGTCGCGTGAGGGCGGCGCGCGCCCGCGCCAGCGCCGCTTCGCGGGTGTCGGCCTGCGCCACGATCTTCGCGAGGAGCGCGTCGTAGTGTGCCGACACGAGGCTCCCGGTCACGACCCCGGCGTCGACACGGATGCCCGGACCGGTCGGCGCATCGAACCGTAGGAGTCGGCCTGCGTGCGGCGTGAAGTCATCCTCCGGATCCTCCGCGTAGAGACGACACTCGATAGCGTGTCCCCTGACTTGAACCTCCTCTTGCGTCCACGGGAGGGGCGCCCCAGCCGCGACCGCCAGCTGCGCGTGGACCAGGTCGCGCCCGGTCACCGCTTCGGTGATCGGGTGCTCGACCTGCAGTCGGGTGTTCATTTCGAGAAACGCCACCACGGCATCGTCTTTGTCGTGGTGCTCAATCAGAAACTCAACCGTGCCGGCATTCCGATAGCCAGACGTCGCGGCGGCGGTGACGGCCGCCTGCAGCAGTCTGGCGCGGAGCGCGGGTGCGAGGTGCG
>SXOW01000470.1 GCA_005778315.1 Acidobacteriota bacterium | reverse complement strand
TCCGCCGCGGGTCAGGGAAGAGAAGTCTCGTTGCATCACGGCGCGAGGTGGGTGGCCCACCCTTCCAGCATGCGGTAAGGGTTGTGCATCGTGTTGGAGCCCGACTGTGCGCTGACCCCCGGCGCGCCGCACAGCACGGCCAGGGTCACGAAGGGGGTCAGGCGCCGGAGCAGGGCAGGACACACCATTGGGCACTCCTTTGGCGATGGTCCGCGATTGTAGTGTGCGCCCGCCTACCGTCGCAATTTTGGCTGACGAGCATGAGATGATGTGGCGCTTCATGCGCACTGCGTACGCTGCGGATCGCCGACCATGACCGACGACGGGGTCTACCTGAGCGTCGTCGTGCCCGCCTACGAGGAGGCGGCGCGGCTGGGCCCCACCCTGGACGCGATACGACGCTTTCTCGACAGCCGTCGCTTCACCAGCGAGGTGATCGTGGTGGTCGATGGCGGCGGTGACGGGACACTCGAGCTCGCGCGAGGAGTGGGTCTCGAGTGGCCGGCGCTGGTCGTCCTTCATCACCAGCCCAATCGGGGAAAGGGGTATGCGGTGCGGCGCGGAATGCTGGCCGCTCGCGGCCGCTATCGTCTGTTCTCGGACGCGGATCTCTCCACCCCCATTGAGGAGGTCGATCGGCTCATCGCCGCGCTGGACGATGGCGTGGACATCGCGATCGGCTCGCGCGCGCTGCCCGCATCCGATGTGCGCGTGCGGCAAGCGTGGTGGCGCCAGTCCATGGGCCGCATCTTCAATCAGGTGGTGCGTCGGCTGGCGGTGCCCGGTATCCGCGATACGCAATGTGGTTTCAAGTGTCTTCGCGGTGAGGCGGCGGACCAGATCTTTGGGCGGCAGCGGTTAGCAGGATTCTCATTCGATGTGGAGCTGCTCTGGATCGCCCGGAAACTCGGATTCCGGGTGGTCGAAGTGCCGGTCACCTGGGTGAATGATCCGCTCAGCCGGGTGCACCCGGCGCGCGATTCAGCGCGGATGCTCGCCGATCTGGTCCGGCTCCGCGTGGACGACTGGCGCGGGCGCTACCGCGCGACGGATCAGCGCCCGTAGCCGCTACTCGCGGAAGACCTCGATGTAGAACGGGCTGCTGAAGACCTCCAGCATGGGCAGGTCCAGGCCCGACAGGACCACCAGCGCCAACGCTAGCCCCACGACGAGGACGATGAGTCCGCGCTCCCTGAACAGGCCTTCAGGGGCCATCGCCGATGAGGATGGCTTCAGCGCGATTCGCAGATACGTCGTGAACAGCGCTGCGAAGAGGGGGAGTGCCAACAAATACTCCACCCGGTACTTGATGAGAAATACCGCGAGGAAGAACGCCGCCAGCTGTGAATACAGGAACCCCGATAGCAGCAACGTGTCTTCGCGATACGGGCCGAACGACCGACGGTAGCGCGCCAGGGACTCGACCTAGCCGGCGTCTCGCGCGGCGCGGTACTCGGCCAGGCGCTTGAGCGCCATGAGGAATCCGCCGCCCATCCAGTACGCGAGCAGGAGACTGCTCGGCGGGATCGTCGTCGACGAGACCATCGCCCACCCGAGCGTCAGGCGGATCGGGCTGTTGACCGACTCGCTGAACACATCGAGAAACGCGACATCCTTGGTGCGTATCGGCGGTACGTTGTAGAGGAGCCCGCTCAGGAGGAATACGGCTGAGACGAGAAGAAACAGTGGCGACAGTGCCGCCGCCAACACCAAGCCGCCCACCGCGAGTGCGACGTATTCAGCCGAGACCACGCCGACGGAGAGCCGTTTCTGCACCGCCGGTCGGCTGGCTTTCCGCGGGTTGTGCGCGTCGAACGAGCGATCCAGCCACTCGTTCAGCACATAGTTGGCCGACGCGATGGCCGCCGCGCTGAGCAGGCCCACCGCGATGTCCGCCAGCTGGTCGGGCAGGCGCTCCGGGCGGAACATCGAGGCCAGGACCATGCCGGGCACGATCAGGATGTGCTTCACCCAATGGTCGGGCCGCGCCAGCGCCACATAGTCCCGCCACGTCGGCGCTCGTGAGTCGGTCTCCCTTTCGCGACTCGTCATGTGCCCGATCGTCCCGGCGACACCTGGTCGTAGGAGACCAGTCCGCTGGCCTCAACGCGCGCCACCCAGTCGGCGGTGGGATCAAGCTGGCCACCCATGGCTCGAAACAGAAACTCCGAGTCGCTGCCAAGCGGCAGGAAATCGGCTCGAATTTCTCGCACCGCGACGTTGCGTTTCAGGATTTGCCTGGAGCCTTCCACCAGTGGCCCGTACTCGGGCATGCGGTGAATGGTCGTCGACTGGCGCGCCCGAGCCGGCAGCAACGCCACGACAACCACCGCCAGGGCGATCGTCACCCCGCGGGCCGCCCGGGCGGGGGCCAGGGCCGTGAGGCCAAACTGGAACGTGAGGACCGCGGCGGGCATGACCGACAGATAGTAATAGTCGTCGTAGTCCCTGAGCCACAGGGCGTACCCGACCAGTGCCGCGAGTAGCGGCAGGACGGTGATCGCGAGCAGGGGGACGTCACGCCGGTGGCGCACGACGACAAGCACGCCACAGGCGGCGAGGACCCAGCCAATCCAGCTGGCCTGCCATGGATCCACCTGGATGCGGTTGACGGCATGGGCCAGGGATGCCGCGCTCTCTGTCAGACGCAGTGGCTCCGGTCCCCAGAGTACTTGGTCGAGACTCTCGGTGATCGCCGACACACCAGCGCCACCGCCTCCCGGATCGCGCCAGATCTGCTGCGCGGAATACGGAATCTGAAGGATTGTCACCACCAGCACGATCATCGCGGCGCGCCGGGCGCTGTCGCGGTAGTTCCGGTTGAGCAGTGGCGGGAGCACGATGGCGGCGAAGATGCCGACGATAGGAAAGATCGCCGGCAGGTTGCAATGCATGGCAATCCAGGCCACCGCGGCGGTGGCCCCGGCGTGACCGAGCGAGTGTTCTGGCCACCCGAGCAGGACCAGTGCCGTCGCGGTCTTGATGGCCACCGCCGCCATGATCGGATTCCAGATGGTCGCAGAGAGGGCCAGGTCGAACGGTGCGGTCGCTATCAGAATCACGGTGGCGAGGGCCAGCCAGACCGAGCGGGTCCTCCTCCACAAGGCGACGAGCAGGACGGTGTCGGCCGCTGAGGCCAGCAGCACCTGGCCAATGGCGCCGGCGTGCGGCAGGTTGTCGAACCATGGCCCCAGCATCACGCGGATAATCCACAGAACCCAGTAGAACCCCGGTCCCAATGCATGGCCACCGTGGTGGGTCTGCGGGCCGAGCCACGGCAGGTCCGTGAATGGAAGGAGTGCGGTGTCCCAGTAGCGAATCTGGTCGTCGAACATCCAGAAACTACGCGTGATACCGTGGGTCCGGAGCAGGGTCAAACCGACGAACAGTGCCGCGGGCACCCCTAGCCGAATGAGCCGGTGCGGCAGCTCGTCCGGTCCTGCATGCGCCGTGTCTGGCTCGGATTTCATCAAGGGGCTGCCGGCGAACCGGGGCGTGGACCTGACCTTGGCCACGATACCACAGCGTTTTGCATCCCTGATTTCGGTCGCGGAATGCCCGGTTGCCCGCATCCTCAACCTCAGGGTGGCGCCCTCAGCCCCCGACACGCTCGAACACCTGAATCTCCGGGTTGATCTTGGCCAGCCCCGAAAAGGGATCCTCGCAGGCGCTCCGCCACACGCGGTCGGGGCCGACGACCGGCCAAGCCGGCGTCGACCGGTGGGCCAGGGAGAGGCGATATCCTCTCGACCCGTCGCGCAAGCCTGCGTAGAAGTCGGCCGCTGAACTGCCCGGCTCTGCGCGGCAGCTGTAACCTCGGTTGACCACGATGAATCGCGGTTGCAGCCTGTCGACGTCGACCCACGATTCCCGGACCGTCAGTGCCCGCGCCGGATCGACCCGGGGCAGGTAGATGGCCATGCCGGCCATGCCGACGCGCCCGCGGGCGTGGGCGCGCTCGGAGAGCCAGCGCTCCACCGCATAGCGTGAGTCGCTGGCCATCACCACGTCGACGGTGACCGCCGAGAGCAACAGGTACCCGAACAGCCCAGCCACGGCCGCCCGGCGCCAGCCGAGCCAGCGGCCCGGAGCCAACGCGGCGGTCAGCGCCTTTCCCCCGAACAGCGCGAGGATGAAGCAGATCCCGAGGAAAAATCGGTCGTAGTGATACATGACCACGCTGATGACCGTCAGGTAAAAGGACAGCGCCGGCAACAACAGAAATAGGTCCGCCTGACTCGCGGCGCGTACGCTGGCGACCAGGCCGACGACGCAGACCAGGAGCCCGGGCGGTCCAAGACACAACGCCAGCACTCGAACCGCCTCCCAGGCCATCGCGAGATGTCCGGCCGGGGTCGCCTCGAACATGCGAGATATTTCGCTGACTGGTCCGACCAGTACGGCGACGTGCTCGAGGAATCCGGTCCAGTTGAACGCCAGGTTGTAGCCCAGCACGAGCACGGTGACGCCGGTCACCGCGGCGCTCTGTAGCCGGCGGTCCGACCAGAGCGCCCCGACCCGTGCCCACGCGCCCTCCGCGGTCCCTCGCCGAGCGCGCAGCCATATCAGGTGCACGACCGGGAGCACGTAGTGCCCATACGCCTGGTCCTTGGTGCAGATGGCGAGCGCCGCGGTGAACGCGAACCGGATGTAGTCTCCGGTGCGATCGGTCTGCACGATGCGGATGTAGAACAGCAGTGACAACGCGAACCAGAACAGATAGGGCACGTCCACGTTGGCCATCTTGGCGTAGTAGACGAACGGCGGCATGGCCGCCACCAGCGCGGCCGCCCCCAGCCCGGCACTCCGACTCCGATAGAGCTGCAACCCACAGAGATACACGACATAGACCGTGCCCACCGCCATCGCCACACTCATCCCACGGGCCAGCACAAAGAGCGCTGCGTGTGTCCCGACCGCAGTGAGATCCACCATCCCGAACGATTCGGCGACGAAGAACGGTGCATACAGGATGGCCAGCAGGTAGAGCTGCATCGGCGGGTACTTCAGGGTCCAGCCGCCTGAGAAGCGCTGGGCCACGGCGTCTGTGACGTCGATCGGGTGCACCTCGTCGGCGGCCCACGTGATCGGCTGCGGAAGCCCCCAGCCGATGGCGACCACACTCAGGAGAAAGCCGATGGCCAGCAGCCCCCACAGGACCCGGTTGGCATCAGGCTCGTCAGCGCGCTCGTGACAGTGCCGCGCCACCTGGCGCAGCGGCCACCAGCAGAGGGCGGCGAATATGAACAGCGAGCCGGTCAGGGGCCACAGATACGCCTCTCCCCACAGCGCATCGTAGGCGAGCGAGGTTCCGCGCGTGGGAAACAGCCGGTCGGCGGCGACCGGCTCCGCGGGGCCGGACCCTTCGGCCCAGAGCAGCGCCAGATCGTAGTCTCCGCCGTGGGTGAAGAACGCCACCTCGATGGGGTGTGGACCGGCCGCGAGGGGCACGATTGCCGTCTGGCGGGATGGGCCGCGCAGACCGTCGTTCACCCGGAGGCGTCCGTCCAGATACAACCAGGCGACATCGTCCGAGACGACCGTGAAGCGGTACTCCGCTGGGTGGTCCACCCGGAGAAACCCTTGCCATCTGGCGCTGAAGCCAGCGCCACCGATGGCGGCCATCCGCCCCTCGACCACATCCGTCGCGATCCGATCGTCCAGGCCAGACGCCACCGGGACGCCGGTCCACACAGGGTTTGGGTAGTAGCGCGCCGCGAGGCCGTGTCGTGCGGCCGCGACGGCGGTCATGCCGATGCCGCACGCAGCGACGAGGATCGCGGTCAGACCGATGGCGGTGCCTCTCGATACGCGCACGGCCCCCATGTTACTGGCTGGCGCTCGGGTGATTCCGGGTTTCCGGCGTCGAAGCGCCCGGCCGGGCGTGCGCGCGGGCAAACTGCTGCACGACCTCGCGCTTCCAGAGCGTGCGATTGACATGCGGGCGCACCGTTTCGAGGTGCGCCTGCGCTTGCTCGGGCGTCATGCCGCGGTGTGCCACCAGCCAGCAGAGCGCGACGGTGGCGCTTCGGCCGCGGCCGGCCTTGCAGTGGATGTAGACCGTCTCACCGCGGTCTCGATGGGTTTCGACGAACGCGACGGCACGCTCGACGTCCTCCAGCGTCGGCGGCGTGAAGTCCAGCGTCGGTGTGCAAAGCTGCTCGATGCCGTGACGGGCGTAGCCCTTGATTGGGCCGCCGTATTCGACACAGGTGTTGACCACCGCTCGAACACCGGCGGCGGCCATGTCATCGACCAGCCAGGGCAACGGCAGCGCGCCCAGGAGGATATGGTCCTCGACCTGGTCCCACCAGCGCCGGTTCGGCACCAGGCGGGCCAGCAGCAGGTTGTAGATCAGCGACGGGACGAACAGAAGGCGGATCGCCAGGTGACGCACGCGGGTCCTCTAGTCAATGCGGCGGCCGATGGAACATGCCGCGGGCGCGCCTGCTGCCGACCTTGAGATCGAGGCGGCCGACGAGGCTCCGGTGAAGAATAGACTAGATTGCCGAGCGCCTGCCGAGCGTCGCCCCCTGGGCGTCGCGGCGCCGGCGCTGATGGCGACTGGAGGCCGCATGAAGGACTACGAACAACTCGGGTCGTTTTTTCTGGGGCACCGGCACGATCTCGATTCGGGCGTGACCGGCACCGACCCGATTCTCTATGACGCGGGCGACCTGACGACGCATGCAGTGTGCGTCGGTATGACCGGGAGCGGCAAGACCGGTCTGGGGGTCACGCTCATCGAGGAGGCCGCCATCGACGGGATCCCGACCATCGCGATCGACCCGAAGGGCGACCTCGGAAATCTCCTCCTCACGTTTCCCGAGCTGACGCCGGCACAGTTCAGGCCCTGGATCGACGAAGCGGAGGCGGCGCGGCGCGGACGGACTCCGGAGGCCCAGGCTCGCTGGACTGCCGACCTGTGGCGCAACGGATTGGCGCGCACCGGGCAGGACGCGGAACGCATCGGACGGTTCGCGGCCGCGGTGGATCGCACGATCTATACCCCTGGCAGCCGGGCCGGCGCGCCGCTCTCCATCTTGCGATCCATGGCGGCGCCCGCCGCCACCGCGATGGCGGACGACGAGCTCCGCCGAGACCGTGTGCAGGCGACGGTGTCCGGTCTGCTTGGCCTGCTGCGCATCGACGCCGATCCGATCGCCAGTCGCGAGCAGATCCTCCTCGGCACCCTGCTGGATCGGGCTTGGAGAGAGGGGCGCGACGTGGACCTGCCGGCGCTCATTCACCAGATCCAGAAACCGGGCTTCGAGCGCGTGGGCGTCATGGATCTGGAGTCGGTGTTCCCGGCCGCCGACCGGCTTGGCCTGGCGATGGCGGTGAACAACCTGATTGCGTCGCCGGGGTTCGAGGTGTGGACGGAGGGCGCGCCGCTCGATATCGGGCGACTGCTCTATACGGCGGACGGGCGGCCCCGAGTGTCGATCGTGTCGATTGCCCACCTGTCCGATGCCGAGCGGATGTTCGTGGTGACGTCGCTGTTGAACGAGATTGTGTCGTGGGTTCGAGCCCAGCCGGGCAGCCGGAGCCTGCGCGCGCTGCTCTACATGGACGAAATCCTGGGCTACATGCCGCCCGTCGCCGAGCCACCCTCGAAACGTCCGCTGCTGACCTTGCTGAAGCAGGCCAGAGCGCAGGGGTTGGGGCTGGTGCTCGCCACGCAGAACCCCGTGGACCTCGACTACAAGGGGCTCTCGAACGCGGGCACCTGGTTCCTGGGGCGTCTCCAGACCGAACGCGACAAGGCACGGGTCATCGAGGGCCTGGAGGGGGCTTCTGCCCAGGCCGGAGCCACCTTCGACCGGTCTCGCATGGAGCGGCTGCTGGCCGGGCTGGGCAGCCGCGTGTTTCTGATGAACAACGTGCACGAAGACGCACCTGTCATCTTCCAAACCCGGTGGACGTTGTCGTATCTCAGCGGCCCGCTGACGCGCGATCAAATCAAGCGCCTCAGCGGCGCCCCGCCGGCCCCGGACGCGCCCTCGCCCGTCCCGGACACGGTTCCGGCGGTATCGTCCGCCGCCGCGGCACCGACGCCGTCGGTGCGTCCCGCGGTACCCGCTGAGGTCGTGGAGCGGTTCCTCCCGGTGACGCATCCGGCCGGTCCCGGCGAGCAGCTGGGGTATCGGGCCGGCCTGGGGGCGGTGGCGATGCTGCACTACAGCGAGCCGACCGTCGGGGTGGACGAGTGGACGCGGGTCGTAACCCTGGCGCCGCTGCCGGAGGCGGCATCCGGGTCGCCCTGGGCAGAGGCCCTCGAGACGCCGCGTGGCGCGGCGTTGGCATTCGACGACGAACCCGAGCCTCACGCCGGATTCGCCCCGATCCCGCCGGCCGCCCAGAATGCCAAGACCTACCAGCGGTGGCGCAAGATGCTGGCGACGCATCTGTATCGCAATCGTCCCCTCACGTTGTGGCGGTGCGGGAGCCCGAAGCTGGTGTCCCAGCTTGGTGAGAGTGCCGGGGCCTTCCGGGGGCGGCTGGGAGACGCGCTGCGTGAGGACCGTAACCTGCGGGTCCAGGCGTTACGGCAGAAATACGCGCCGAAGCTGACGCGTCTGCAGGATCAGGTCACGCAGGCGGAACACCGGGTCGACATGGAGCAGTCGCAGTACACGCAGAAGAAGGTGCAGACCGCCATTTCGTTCGGCGCGACCGTGGTCGGTGCCCTGTTCGGGCGCAAGCTGGCGTCTGTCGGGACGGTCGGGCGCGCCGCGACAGCGATGCGGGGCGCTGGGCTGGCCGCCCAGGAGCATGGCGATATCGCGCGGGCGGGCGAACGGGTGGAGACGCTGCGGGAGCGGCTGGCTGAGCTAGAAGCAGCGTTTCAAGGCGAGCTCGAGGCGCTGCGCGGCGCGGTCGACGCGGAGGCGTTGTCGGTGACGGAGGTCAAGGTGGCACCGCGCAAGAGCGACCTCGATATCGAGTCGCTCCTGCTGCTGTGGACCCCCTGGCGGGTGAGGGCCGACGGTGTGGCCCAGCCGGCGTACGTACCAACCTCCGGGGTCTGAGAGGATCGCCCGGGATCGGAACACGTCCAGCCTGCCCTCGGATCTCGACGGCGGTGCACTAGCGTCGGTCGACCTCACCCGATACGATAGCGTCGCAGACACGGGGCGCTGGCGCATTTCCGCCGGTGTCGCCACGCGCAAGAGGGGCGGACATGGGTTCCACGACGACGATGTGCATGGTGAGCACGCTGCTGCTGGTCGTCGGCGCGATGCCGACCCCCGTGTCCGGTCAGCCTGCCGATCGGCCGACGGAGGCTCCGCAGGCGCAGTGGGCGCAGTGGGCGCAGTGGGCGAAGTTCCGCGGACCCGATGACGGCGCGGTGTCCGACGATCCGCGGCTGCCCGACGCCTGGAGCGAGACAACCAACGTCGTCTGGAAGGCAGATGTCCCTGGTCTCGGCTGGAGTTCGCCGGTGGTCTGGGACGAACACGTCTTCCTGACCACCTCGGTCAGTGCTGGGGAGGAACGCCAGCCCGTCCGTGGGCTGTACGACCCGGGCGCCGCCAGCGGCGCCACCAGGTCGACGGCGAGTCATCGGTGGCTGGTCTATGACCTCGACTTCGAGACCGGTGCGGTCCGGTGGGTTCGCGAGGTCGCGGTGGCCGTCCCCGAGATCGAGCGGCATCTCAAAAACAGTTTCGCCTCGGAGACCCCGGTGACCGACGGCGATCGCGTGTATGTCTACTTCGGCACGATCGGGCTCGTGGTGGCCCTCGACCTGACCGGTGAGGTGGCGTGGCGACGCGAGCTTGGTGTCTTCAACGGCCGCCAGCGCTTCGGCACCGCCGCGTCGCCAGCCCTCCACGACGGGCGGCTGTATGTGGTCAACGACAACACCAGCGGGTCATTTCTCGTGGCTCTGGACGCCGCCACGGGTGATCAGATCTGGCGAGTCGAGCGGGACGAGGTGGAGAACTGGGCCACGCCCTTCGTGTGGGAGAACGACCTGCGTACCGAGGTCGTGACCGCCGGCCTGCGGCGGGTGCGCTCCTACGACCTCGATGGCCGTCTCCTGTGGGAGCTGGGCGGCATGACCGTCAACGTCGTGCCGACGCCGTTCGCCCGAGACGGGCTGGTCTACATCAGTTCCGGGTATCCGGGCGGCATGCCCAGGCCGGTCTACGCGATTCGACCCGGCGCGTCGGGAGACATCTCGTTGAGCCCTGGCCAGAACGGCAACGACTTTATCGTCTGGTATCAGCCGATGCTGGGGACCTACAACACCTCCGCGCTGGTCTACGACGGCTACTACTACACCCTGCTGGACCGCGGCTTCCTGTTGAATCACGACGCCCGGACGGGCCGGGAGGTCTACGGCCGGACCCGGATCAAGCCGGGGTCCGGATTCACCGCATCGCCGTGGGCCTACAACGATCGGATCTTTCTCATGAGCGAGGATGGGGATACGTTCGTCATCCGTGCCGGGCCCGAGTTCGAACTGCTGCATACCAACTCGCTCAACGAAATGGCACTCGCCACACCTGCGGTCGTGCGGGGCAGTGTGTTGCTCCGTACCCAGACGAAGCTGTACCGCATCAGCAGCGACGGTCGCCGCTGAGGCGCGAACCCGCAGTCATCCGGACGACGCCCTCCATGGCATGCGCTGATCAACTGGGCCCAACCGAGTGAATATCCTGATTGTGGGCGGTGCCAACGGCATCGGCAGGCTTGCGACACGTCGACTGGTGGCCGGTGGCAACCGGGTGGTGGTCGCCGACCGGGACGTGGCGGCGCTCGCAGCGCTCGCATCCGCACACGGCGATGTGGTGACGGTGGCGATGGACATGGTCGTCCGCCAGTCGGTGGCCGACGCGCTCCGGACCGTCGCTGACACCGTCGGCGCGCTTGATGCCGTGGTCATCTCGGCCGGGGTCCACCATACGTACCCCATCGAGTTCGTACCAGACCAGCTGATCGACCGCGTGCTCGACGTCAATCTCACATCGCATATCAAGCTGGTGCGAGACGTGTTGCCACTCATCCGCGATGGCGGCCGAATCGTCGGGTTGAGCTCGGTGTCGGCGGGAATCGGTATTCCGATGGAGGGTGTGTATGCCGCCTCGAAGGCAGGTCTCGAGCGAATCTACGAGGCACTGTCCATCGAGGCGTCCTACCGGCGGATCCGGCCGGTGCTGATTCAGCCCGGCAACGTCAACACGGGCTTCAACGAAACAGGCAACGACTACACGCCGCGGGGCGTGCCCTATCTCGACGATGGCTACGCGCGGGTCCTCAACGCGACGGATAGCGCCCTCGGCATCGACCCTGAGGAGGTCGTCAACGCCATCGTCAAGGCCATCCGGGTGGCGCGTCCTCCCGTGCGCTATATCGTCGGCACGAACGCCGCCAAGGCCCACTGGGCCAACCGTCTATTGGGCGTCGACATGGCGCTCAAGGTGATGGCGAAACTGTTCGGTTTCTAGCCGCTACTACGACAGCTTCTTGAGCAGCCAGAGCGCGCCCTGATGTAGAGGCGCGCGATGAGGGGACTGGCCCGTCCCCGCTTGTCCCGCATCGTTGACGAACCAGTCGTAGCTTTCCTTCAACAGATCGACATTCGAATACTTGGGTCGCCAGCCTAAGTCGAGCAGGGGCTGCGTGTCGAAATAGCAGGGCTTGTGGTAGGTCAGGAAATGCCAGGGCACCAGCGGCGACACCCGCAGCCAATACAGGGCCCTCAAGCTGTTGATGGCGAGCCCCTCGGGAAGGCTTCTGACCCGCGACCTCGAATCGGCATGCCGTATCAGCGCTTCAAGGTCGCCCCGCAGCGTACCGAACCGGTCGGTGCCGACGTTGTAGGTGCCGGTCTTGCCGGCATCGAGCGCGAGCATGTAGAAGTCCATCAAATCCAGGGCATGGACGAACTGAAATTTGATGTGACCGTGACCGATCACATAGACGTTGCGGTTCTCCTTGATCCATTCGAAGAGGATCTGGAAGATGCCCAGCCGGCCGGCTCCGAGCGTGGCCCGGGGGCGAATCGTGATGAGTGGAATACCGTGCGTCCGGCAGATGTGTTCCGTGATGCGCTCCCCGGCGAGCTTCGATCGGCCATAGGGTTCGACCGGCACGGTTGGCGTGTCGCTGGTGATCGGGCCGTCGTCTGGGGGGATGCCGAACACGGCCGTCGACGAGGTATGGATGAACGCCTGCACACCGGCCTTGGCGGCCTCCTCGGCGGTGACCCGCGAGCCTTCGACATTGACGGCCCAGTAGTCTTTGCCGGCATCGCTCTGGGCAACGAGGGCGGCATTGTGATGGACGACGTCGACACCGTTCATTGCTTCGCTGACCTTGTTGCGGTCGGTCACGCTGGCTTCGAAGTACCGAACCTCCTTGGGTCGGTTCGGATCATCCCAGATATCCAGTACGCGCACCTCTTCGCCGCGGTCACGCAGCCGCCGGGCGACCATGTGGCCGATAAAGCCGGACCCGCCGGTGACCAGATGTCTCACAGGTTGCTCCGCGCGATTAGAGTTCGGCCGTCGGACGAGCGGGGCTTCGCCGCTCCGTGGGCCGCTCGTTCCAGGAAATGCAGAGCGTTGCGGTGCGCGATGGCCATCACCGACCCCTGCGGGTTGACCACGGTCGGACTCGGCAGCAGCGACGCGTCGGCGAGGTAGAGGTCGTCGACGCCATGCACTTTGCCAAACGAATCCACCGCGCAGCGGTCGCCACGCTCACCCATCGGGCAGGTCGCGAACAGATGCAACGCTGACAGCGTCGCGCGATTGCCGCGCAGGGTGTCAGGAAGACCGCGCACGCCACCGGTCGTACGGAGGACCACGCCGCCGCTGATGCCCGGGTAGATGGTCACGGCCCCCGCCGCGAACAAGCATTCGCAGAGCCGCTTGAGGCCCTCGGCGAGTTCGGCCATGTCCGACCTCGAGAACTGGACCCTCACCAGCGGGTCGCGGAATCCGGGCACATTGTGAACGCTGCCGATGCCGCCCGTCGACTGGACGTAGTAGAGAGCCATGTGACGCCAGTGGCGATCGACCTCCGTCATGTGATCCGGGTGTTCGGCCATCGTCAACGCCAATAGCGGAGGGGCGCTGATTGAACAGCCCATGCTGAATCGCGGCTCGAACTCCTTGACGGAGTGCACCGGGTCTGGCATGCCCGGCAGATTGATTTCCTCCGGAAACTGGGCGACGACCTTGACCATCGGGTGAAATCGCAGTGACCCGCCGACGTGGCGTCGAATGCCGCTGCGCTTCAGCAATGCCGGCGTACGGATCGCGCCACCCGCGACAAATATCGTGTCCGCTTCGATGTCCAGCGTTCGCCCACGCCGGGTGCCTGAAATGGACCATCGTCCCCCGATCCGGCGAAGGCGGTGTACCCGCGTGTCCGGCATCAACCCGCCGCCGGCGGCCAGGAAGCGCGGCAGAAACGTTGCGCTCATGGACTGCTTCTTGCCGGACGGCTTGTCGTCGTAGGTGACCAGGCGCGGCACCTCGGCGCAGCGCCAGCCCAGCCTGTTCGCGCCTTCCTGGAGCCTCAGGGAGCTGGGTGGCGCAGGGGCGCGCAGCGGGGACACCCGAGCGACCGCCTCACACGCCTCGAAATGCGGGACCATGGTCTCGCAGGTGATCCCATCGACGTGGAAGTCGCGCCGCCAGGTCTCGACCACCGTGTCGGGCGTCCGCTGATACAGGCCGCGATTGATTTCACTGCCACCGCCGACACAGCACCCCTCGAGATAGGCCATGCTCGTGCTCAACGCGAACGACGGCGTGATACCTCCGTTGCAGTATTTCTGCATCATTTCGTCTCGGCGGAAGTGGGGCGCCGAGTCGACGGGAAGATGTGGCCCGGCCTCGATCAGAAGCACGTCATGGCCGGCTTCGGCCAGCGTCGTGGCCGCTACCGAACCGCCAGGGCCGGCACCGATGATCGCCACCTGGACTCGCTGTGGAGCCCTTGTCGGGTCGTTCATGTGGATTTGGCCGGTTGAGGCACTTTGGACGCGGCACGCCTGTCAGGGCTGTTCTGTGGGGTAGCGTTCCGAGTACCAGCCCATGAGGATCAGCGTCTCAAAGAACCGCATGAGGGTCTGCCTGGGCAACAGGTTTGAGTTGCGCCAGGCGTGAATGTGTCTGATCTGCTTGTCGTGTGGTAGGTTGTGAAACGGTCGCCCGGCGACGAGCACCGCTGAATAATCAAATAGCACCGCGGCGATCTTGACGGGGAGGCGCAGGTAGTCCGGCACACCCTCACACTGGCTGCGGACAAAGGCGCTCACGGCCTCGCGCTTGCTTGATGCGTCTGGGAGCGCGTCACCGCCCAGGTCCCGCACGAGAGCGCCGGTCAAGGCGGAAATGGTCGCCTGGAATGCCACCGATGGAAGTCCTCAACGCACGCTACGCACGGCTAATTCGGCCGGCTGTGACCCGCTCACGTCCGCGAATGCACCCCACGTCCCTCGTCTTGCGGGGGCGGCGTCGCACTGGCGGAGCCTTGGTCACGGCTCGGGCTCACGACCTCAACTGGGCATTGTAACGCTGATAGTGGCCGGATTCGGCCAACCTGCCTACCGCGGCGGGTACGAACGCGTTGAACGAGATGGATGGTTCCTCTGAATAGGCCACGCAACCCTCATATGACGTTGTCCCCGAACCAGACCCTCTATCCGCGGCGCCTGCACTTCGAGGAGCACGGCGGCGCCCATTTCGCCATCGAGTCCTCCGGCCCGAACTGGATTGCAACGAACGCGTTCGGAGCCCGACTGCTCCGGAGTCTCGACGCACCGATTACCGTGGAAGCGGTCATGCGGGATGCCCGGGGCGGATCGGCGCCGGAGGACCTCGCGGCCTTCCTCGCCGATGCGATCAAGGCGCGGGTCCTCGACCTCGCCCCGGTTGCGCCTCAGAGATATCCGGGTCGTGCGTCGGTGCTGCAGCTCACGAGACTCGAGGAGTTCTGGATTCAGATCAACGACTTTTGCAATCTGACCTGCGAGCACTGCTTGGTCAGCTCGTCTCCGGCCGGCGGCCACGGGCTGCCACCGGCGCGGGTCCGAGACGCGGTGGAGCAGGCCTTGGCGTTGGGCGCGGAGATGATCGGCTTCACGGGCGGTGAGCCCTTTTTTCGGGACGATCTGTTCGACCTGTATGACTTGATTCTCCAAGACCCGGCACGCTCGGTGACCACGCTGACCAACGGCACCCGTCTGACTGGAGAACGCCTGGCGCGACTGAAAAAGGTCGGATCGAGTCGCCTGGAACTGAGAATCAGTCTCGACGGTCCCACCGCGGAGGTCAACGACCCGATCCGAGGGAGCGGCACCTTCGCGGGCGCCGTGCGCGGCATCCGAAATGCGCTGGACACCGGCTGCGGAGTCACGGTGACCATGGCCATCAATGGGGCGAACGCGTCCTACGCGGACCAGATGCCGGGGCTGCTCAAGGCACTCGGGGTGACGCGCCTGCACGTGTTGTGGCCATTTCAGCGTGGCCGCGCCATCCAACCGGGGCAGGACGCCAATTTGACGCCGTCGGTCGAACAGGTGAGCGCCGGGTACCACAGGATCAAGGCGGCGGCGAAGGAGGCGGGCGTCACGTTCTTCACCTATGAATCCTGGAAGGCCCGTATCGACGGTGCTCCGGGCCTCAAGTACGATTTGGCGAATCACTGCTGGTCGTCGCTGTGCCTCTATACGAACGGGCAGGTCTTTCCGTCGCCGGCATTGACCCAACACCCCGAGCTGTCGCTCGGCGACCTTGCGACCAGGTCACTGAAGGACCTCTGGCTCGAATCGGAGGTGGCCCGTCGGTTCCGGTCCACATCCGTGACCGAACGGCCTCAATGCCAGGACTGCCACTATCGCTTCCTGTGCGGGGGAGGCGACATGGACCACGCCTACAACTCCAGCCGGATGCGTCAGTCTGACCACGGTGATCTGTTGGCCGACGATCCGTACTGCGATCTGTACAAAGAGATCATGGCCGATGCGATGCTCGACTGGACCGGGCCCGCCGCCATGCGCCCTGGTCACGACGAGACACCGACGCTGCTCCGGCAGATGGGACATCCGCCGAACAAGCCGCCCAAACTGTTGGTCCCCGGTGAGGTGCCGCTGGCCACGATTCCCAGTACGTGAGTGACCCAAATCCGGAGGCCGTGAGCCTCCGACACCGCGCGACGTGGACTGAGGGACCCAGCAGGGTCAGGAGCCGCTGCCGGCCCAGGCAAAGTGCGAATACAACCCGTGCGTTCGTTCATTGAAGAAATCGAACTGCGGGTGGGTACAGCGGGTGCGGCCCCGGGCGAGGGTGTGGGTCGGACCGTGGATGACGTTGTGCAGGTTGTGGATCTGCGACTCTGACACGCCGTCTGCGCCTCGGATGGCGGTCACGGTCGTGTCGAACAGTGTTGGAATCGTCAGCCGTTTCTCGCGGCCGTCGTCTTCAAAGCGCATAGGGCAATACTGCGTATCCAGTCGGGTGTCGACGAAACGGGTCAGGATGCCCCACGGTCCCCCCGCCCGGCCAGACAGAATATTCTCCAGGGCTCCGCGTTGTGCCGCCGAGGCGGCCGCGTCGATGAAACACACCTGTGTCCAGCCGCCCTCGTACATGCGCCGCGGTGCGTCGAAGACGATCGCCGCGCTGAGTCCCCCCAGCGGGATCTCGCCGAACTGACCTGCCTCGACATGGATGGCCCAGTTGCCCCGACAGCGCTCGTGTGAACAGGGTTGCTTGAACGACACGTGGCCGGGACAGAGCAAGTCGCAGTTGCAGTTCTCGAAGATCAGGCCGCTGGCTTGCCAGGCGTGCGTGGTCGCT
This sequence comes from Acidobacteriota bacterium, assembly GCA_005778315.1. Lineage (GTDB taxonomy): Bacteria > Acidobacteriota > Vicinamibacteria > Vicinamibacterales > UBA8438 > UBA8438. The sequence continues at coordinate 3,520 of SXOW01000470.1, read as the reverse complement.
GTCGGTGGTGCGGACGTGGACGTGTCGACGATCATCCCCGTTTCACTCCCACCTGAACACACGCGACGCGATGAGCGTGCACACACCAAACACCGCCACCAGCGCCGCGACGTCGCCCAGGTGGGCCGTCCACGGGTGGCCTTGCCAGATTCCGGACAGCAGTGACACCGCGGGCGTCAACGGAAGCGCCCTCGCGACCACCTGGAGGCCGGCGGGGAAGTCCTCGATCGGACGGAACAGTCCGCAGAATGGCAGCATGCTGTACAGGATCAGGCTGCCCACTGGCGGGGCGAAGCGTGCCGTGCGTACGAGGCTCGCGATGATGAACCCGAGCGACAGGATGCTCCACGTGCTGAGCAACAACGCGAGCGTGAAGGACACGAGCGGAACATCCGCTCCGGCGGGATAGTAGCGGCGTCCGGCGAGCACCATGACGGTGACCGTGACCGCCGTGAACAACAGCTTGACCAGCACATGCGCGACCAGGATGGTAATCGGCGAGAGCGGGGTCGATCGCAGCCGCTTCAGAATGCCGCCTTCTCGGTAGATCGCAACGATGGCGACGAGGGAGAGCACGGTATTGATCGCGAGGAAAATGGCGGCGAACACCGGGAGGCCGACGCGGAGCTGGGACGCGACACCGGAGGTCATGTCGCCCAACCGGGAGCCCACAGTGCGGCCGAGCACCACAAAGATGCCGACCGGAATCGCCACGCTGCCGATGAGGCCCATCGGCTCACGCGCGAAGATCTTGATCTCCAGCCAGGTCAGCTTGGCGAGATTGCGCAGGGACGCCAGTCCTGGCATCGCGGTCATTGTCGGACCGACCGACCGGTCAACGTGAGGAAGACATCTTCGAGCGTCGGCTCCTCGGTGCGGAATGCCGTGACCCGCATACCGTGTTCCGACAAGCAGTGAATCGTCTCCGTGACGAGGTCAGGCCCGTGCCCCCGGATCGTCAGCTGATCATCGACCGAGGTGACGCGGTCGACGGAAGACAGCGCGCGGAATCGTGATGCCGCATCGGGATGGGTGGTGGAGACCAGGACCGAACGCTCGGGGCAGTGTCGGGCGACGAGGCCGGCCGGTGTGTCGTGGTCGATGATGCGTCCGTGGTCGATGATCGCAACATGGTCGCACAACCGCTCGGCCTCCTCCATGAGGTGCGTGGTGAGAAAGACGGTCTTCCCACGGGCCGGAATCTCGCGGACGAGGTCCCAGATGGTGTGTCTGGCCTGGGGGTCGAGCCCGGTCGTCAACTCGTCGAGGAAGACCAGCTCGGGGTCGTTGATCAGCGCGAGGGCGATGAACAGCCGTTGCTTTTGTCCACCGGACAGCGTCATGAACCAGGCGTTGCGTTTCTCGGTGAGTCCAAGCTGATCGAGCAGGGCGGCGGCATCGACCGTGGTGTCAAAGAGCGACGCCCACAAGTCGACGGCCTCCCAGACCTTGATACGTTTTTGGAGGTGGGCCTCCTGGAGCTGGACACCAAGGCGGCGCTGCAGGGCCTGCGCACCCCGAATCGGGTCCAGGCCGAACACCTCGATTGTGCCGCGGTCCGGCTGCCGTAGACCCTCGACGCACTCCATGGTCGTGGTCTTGCCCGCTCCGTTGGGACCAATCAGTCCGAAAATCTGTCCGGGTGGAACCTCAAACGAGACGTCGTCGACCGCGAGCGTCTTCCCGTAACTCTTCCGAATACCGGATACCCGAATCACGGGGCCTGGGCTCATGCCGGGCGATTCTATCTTAGACGGGGCTTCGCCCCCGGGGGGGACCCCCCGCGGACGCTGCGCGGGGGCCTCTGAGGCCCCGCTCCGCGTCCACAGGGCGGGCATTGGCGCGCGCCTTGTGGGTTGGTTTGTCAGTCGGGTGGCTTGACAGGGAGGGGGGAAGGGTTTGCAATGCGCTTACGCGAGGTGTGCGCGACGGGTTCGCGTGCGCCTTTCGGTGAGTGCGAGGCGTCTCGATTGTGTTGCGCGGCTGACAAGGCGGTGCGCGGACCATCGGTGGTCACTAGGAGTGATGAGCATGAAGTGGAAGATTCTGGCAGTGGTTGGGGTGACGTTCGGGGTGGTCGGAATGGGATGGGGGCTGTCGGCGAATGCGGCGCAGTCCAAGGTCTACGAGCTCCGGATCTACAAGGCGACGGCGGGGAAGCGCACCGAGTTGTCCGACCGGTTCCGTGACCACACGGCGGCCATGTTCGAGAAGGCCGGTATGGAGAACGTCGGGTATTGGACCGCTGCCAACGGCCCCGATGTGGACGACACCTTCGTCTACATGCTCGGCTACCCCTCGCTCGAAGCGCGTGACGAGATGTGGAAGACGCTGGGCGAGGATCCGGATTTTCAGCGCATCATCGTCGCCGCCGAGCGCGATCCGGCGCGCAAGCTGGCGGGTGAGATCAACGCGAGGATGCTCGTGCCGACCTCGTATTCAGCCATGCAGTAGCACCGGATTCGTAGACTGGTCCTACGGGCCCGACGGACGAGTGATCTAGGGGCTCAGCCACTGGGCATGGACCAAAGGACGCAACAGATGGACACCCTTCTGCGAGGACGGCGGCGTCATGCCTACGTTGCCTGTGGGGCGGCGCTGGTGGCCGCCTGTTTTGCCCCTCCTGCCAGCGCGCAGGAGGGCACGACTGGTGAGTGGCGCGTGCACGGAGGTGACAGCGGGTACACCCGCTACGCGCCGCTGGACCAGATCAATGCAGAGACCGTAAACCGCCTCGAGGTTGTCTGGCGGCGACCCGCGGTCGACGGGAGCCTGCATGCCCGCTGGCCGGACCTGCGCTATTCCAATCAGCTGCGATCGACGCCGCTGATGGTCGACGGCGTCCTGTACGCGTCAAACGGTCTTGGCATCGTGGAGGCGTTCGATCCGGCGACGGGCGAGACGCGGTGGGTGCAGGACTTGCCGTTCCTGAGCGAGGACGAGACGCCGCGCGGTGCCGCCAATCGGGGTGTGGGCTACTGGGAGGATGCCGGGGGCGGTGGGCGGCGCATTCTGTCGGTGAGGCCACCCTACCTGCTGGCGACCGACGTCGAGACCGGTCGCCTGGTGACCGATTTCGGGGATGGCGGCAAGGTCGACCTCCGGGTGTACGCCGACACCACCGAACTGATTGAGTACAACTACACGTCGCCCCCACTCGTGGTGCGTGATGTGGTGGTGGTGGGGCAGGCCATGGAGGATCATCCACTGACGAAAGAGCAGCGTCCGGGGTACGTGCGCGCCTACAACGTGCGTACCGGCGACCTGCAGTGGACGTGGAATCCGATTCCACAGGCGGGTGAGCCGGGGGTTGAGACCTGGCTCGACGACTCGTGGCAATACTCCGGCATGGCCAACGTGTGGACCATGATGAGCGCCGACGAGGAGCTCGGCCTCGTGTATCTGCCTACCGGCGCGCCCAGCAACGACATGTATGGCGGGCATCGGCCCGGCAACAACCTCTACGCCAACAGTCTGGTCTGCGTGCGTGCCGACACCGGTGAGATGGTCTGGCACTTTC
>SXOW01000048.1 GCA_005778315.1 Acidobacteriota bacterium | reverse complement strand
TCAACTCACTCCCCTTCAGCGCGTAGGCGACCGGCACATGGGTGTGGCCAAAGAAGCAGACGGGGCGACTCGCGGCCCCCAGCGCCTTCATGGCATCGTCACCATCAAACACGTACGTGTCTTCGTCAAATGGCGTGCCGTGACACACCTCCACATCCTGGTCAACGGTGATGGGGCCGGCTGGCAGCGCGGCGAGCCGCTCCCGATTGGCGGGCGTCAGTTCGTCGTGGGTCCAGCGGGCGGCTTCCCCTGCGACCCGATTGAATTTGTCTGAGCTTTCCACGCCGCTCGCGACCTTGTCGTGGTTGCCGCGGATAATGACGTCCGGTTCGAGCTCGAAGATACGTTCCACCACTTCGTTGGGCGTGCCTCCGTAGCCGACCAGGTCGCCCAGGACGATGAGCTTGTCGTAGGACTCTGGCGGTGTGCGTGCCAGTACGGCGTCGAGAGCGTCAATGTTGCTATGTATATCGCTGAGAATCAGAAAACGCATAGGGATAGAGAGCCTCGGGGTCGTCGTTCATGGTGACGGGCTGCTGGCCTCCTGCCCGCCGAGCCAGTCAACTACGTGCTGCACCAACGCGTCGGTGGTTGCGTGCTCCGCGTCCAGTCGAACCCGCGCTTGCTGATAACTCGGCAGGCGGGCCTGAAACAACCGCTCCATCGCGCCAAGGTCGGCGGCCAGCGGTCGACGTCCGTCGTCGGCTCGAAGGCGGCTGGCAACCCTGTCAAAGGATACATCAAGCCAGAACGAGGCGCCGTCTTCATTAATCAACGCTCGGTTCGCCGCCGACGCGAAAGCGCCGCCACCGGTCGCGATCACGGTGTGGCGGACCGGGAGCAGCGCCCGCAGCGCCGCGTGCTCGGCGGTTCTGAACGACGCCTCTCCTTGCGTGGCAAAGATCTCCGAGACCCGTGCACCTTCGCGACGTTCGATGACAGCGTCGAGGTCGTCGACCCGCCAGCGCAGACGAGCGCCCAGGGCCGCCGCGAGCGTGGTCTTGCCGGCCCCCATGAACCCCACGAGATAGATTTTGTCCGCGCGCATGGCGTATCGGTGACGTGGCGGTTACCGCACACTGATACGGGCCAGGATGTCGAAGAAGCCCGGATAGGACACGTCCACCACATCCGCGTGATGAATGTGGCTCGGTGCCTGGGCACCGATGGCAGCGATCGCAAAGGCCATGGCCAGGCGGTGGTCGCCAGCCGCGTCGGCCGTGCCTCCGCTGAGCGGTCTATCGCCCAGCACCTCGAAGCCGTCCTCCAGCTCTTCCACATGGCCGCCGAGTCCCCGCAGCCCTGTCGCCAACGCCGTAATACGGTCGCTCTCTTTGTGACGGAGTTCGCTGGCGCCGGTCACGCGTAGCGCGCCTCCGTGCGTTGCGAACGCCGCCAGCAGTGGAAGTTCGTCGATTGCACCGGGGACTTCGTCGGGGCCGATGTCGATCGCGGCCATCTCCCCATGTCGGACTCGCAGCCGCCCGATGGGCTCGTCGCCGATGGCGGCTTCATGAGCGATGTCGATCTGCGCACCTGCGCGCTCGAGGATAGACAAGAACCCGGTGCGGGTCGGATTGAGGCCGACCGCGTCGAGGGTGATGTCCGATCCCGGCAGCGCCGCTGCCGCCACCGCCCAGCAGGCCGCTGACGACGCGTCGCCCGGCACGCGCACGCTCGTCGCGCGGAGTCGCTGGCCGGGGCGGAGTCGGATCTCACCATGGTCGTGGATCAGTTCGACTCCGAACAACGGCAGCGCCTTCTCCGTATGATCTCGCGTGAGCTGGGGCTCGGACACGACGGTTTCGCCGCTCGCGTGCAGGCCGGCCAGCAGGACTGCGCTCTTGACCTGCGCGCTGGCCAGGGGTGGCGTGTAGTGGATCCCCTGCAACGCGGCTCCGCGGATCGTGAGCGGTGGGCGGTCGTCGGTTCCGTGCAGCGTGGCGCCCATCTGTGAGAGCGGGTCGATGATGCGCCGCATCGGACGCCGGCGGAGGGACGCGTCGCCGGTGATGACACTATCGAAGGGGTGGCCCGCGAGGACACCGGCCAGCAGTCTGAGCGTGGTGCCAGAGTTGCCGGCATCGAGCGGGTCCCTGGATGCGTGGAGACCGCCCAGGCCGCGACCTGTGACGGTCACCACACGCTGGTCCGGGGGGACGTCCGGCGTGCCGGTCGGACCGGAGATCACGACCCCCAGGGACGCCAGACATGACAGGGTCGACGCGCAGTCGGCCCCAGGGGCGTAGCCGCTGATGGTCGTGATGCCGTCGGCCAGCGCCGCCAGAAGCGCGTAGCGGTGTGAAATGGACTTGTCGCCGGGACCAGTGATGTGCCCGCGCACACGGGAAGCCGGATGAACGACCACTGACGCCATCGCTGCATTATGGCCCAGAGGCGCGATCGAAGGCCGTGCGTGCGGTGGACGCGGGGCTCGGCGCTTGCGCCGGTCGCGGTGCGGAGGGTATGTTACGGGCGCTGCGGCACGCATCGGTCCCGCCTGCACGGGCGCTTCAGCGTTCGCGGTGGGACATGGACCTGATGAGCGCGCTCAACTGCATGGACACGCACAGCGTTATCCGCATCGAGTTCCGCAGTCACTTCGACATGCTGGATTTCGTCCAGGTGGTCTGCGACGGCACCGGACAGATAGCCGGGCTCGATGAGGACTCGTTGCATTGGGTGAGCGTGGCCGTGCGCGAGTCGGTCATCAACGCCATCAAGCACGGCAACCGCGGGGTCGAGGACAAGCACGTCACCGTTGAATTCACGTTGACCCCGGCGGACGACCCGACACAGCTGCAAATCCGCGTGCTTGACCAAGGTGAAGGTTTTGACCCCGTCGAG
>SXOW01000469.1 GCA_005778315.1 Acidobacteriota bacterium | reverse complement strand
GTGCCGGTGCGTTTTCACGACGAGACGGGGTCCCTGGCCGCCATCGCGGAGGGTGCGCGTCATCAGGCGATCGACGGGGTGCTCGCGGTCGGCGACAGACCAGCGCTGTTCGGGGCGAAAGCCGCGCGTCTGCTCAGGGTGCCGGGGCACCCTCCCGCGGGTGTCGAAACCTGCAGCAACAAGCTTGCCACCCGTCGCCGCCTGCGGGAGGCGGGCTTGCCGTGCCCACCGTTCCGTGAGCTGTTGGCTGACACGGATCTCGAAGCGGTGGCCAGGTACGTGGAGTTTCCTTGTGTGGTGAAACCGCTGGCGCTCTCCGCCAGCCGCGGCGTGATCCGGGCTAACGATCAGGTCGAGCTGCGGGCCGCGGTCTCCCGCGTGCGGCGTCTGCTGGCGCGAGGTGACGTGCGTCAGGGCCGCGAGGCGTCGGACGCGCTCCTGGTGGAGTCATTTATTCCTGGTCGCGAATACGCACTCGAAGGTGTGATGGAGCACGGCGTCCTCCAGGTGCTCGCCCTCTTCGATAAGCCGGATCCGTTGGACGGGCCCTTCTTCGAGGAGACCATCTACGTGACGCCATCAGACCAGTCGGTCGTCCTGCAGGATGAGATCGTCCAGTCCGTGGTGGCCGCCACGCAGGCGCTCGGTCTACATCACGGTCCGGTCCACGCAGAATGCCGGGTGAACGACGGGGGCGTCTATATGCTCGAGGCAGCGGCGCGTCCCATCGGGGGCCTGTGCGCCAGGGCGTTGACATTTCAACGGCTTGGCGTCGGGATCGCCTCGCTCGAAGAGGTGCTGCTGCGGCATGCGATCGGAGAGTCGGTCCGTGCGTATCGTCTGGCGCCCGGCGCATCCGCGGTGATGATGATCCCCATCCCGCGCGCTGGCACGTTCCGTGGCGTTGACGGGGTCCAGGCCGCGCGCCAGGTGGCCGGCGTCGTCGATGTCGTGGTGACCGCGAAGACGGACCAGCGACTGGAGCCGCTGCCGGAAGGCGCAAGCTATCTGGGATTCATCTTCGCGCGGGCCGAACGATCCGCCGACGCGGTGCGCGCGGTGAGACGGGCGCACGAGCAGCTATGGTTCACCGTCGATGCGCCGATCCCGATGCTGTGACCCGACACCCGACATGGGACAATGGCCCGGGCATCTTACGCTTTGCCCCGTTCGGGGACGTACTCCGGTGGGAGGGCTGAGCCTTCGCCGAAGAAGAAATCCTCCATGTGTTTGGCGACCAGGTCCTGCGCGTCCTTCTGCCATGGCATTAGGCGATACTCGTTCAGGATCATCTTCATCCGCTCCTCCCAGAGTTTCCAGGCATCGGCGGACACGTGTTTGAAGATGCGCTGACCGAGCTCACCCGGCCACGTCGGGGCGTCGAGACCCGGGAGTTCCTTCTGAAATTTTACGCACTGCACGGTGCGGGATTTCGGCGGTTCGTCCATGGTCATTGGTGAGCAATCGCGATGAGTGTCAGGAATCGTAACATACGGCGGGCCCCGCGGTGACAGACGCGCCGGTGGCGGGGATGCGTCGAATGGTCGCCACGGCGGGCGTGATCGGCGGGAGCTTCCTGGCCGCAATCGAGACGACTGTGGTCGCGGCGGCCATGCCGACCGTCGCCGATCAGCTTGGCGGCTTGCCGCTCTACAGCTGGGTCTTTTCGGCGTATCTGTTGACATCCACCGTCTCGATTCCGCTGTGGGGGAAACTCTCCGACCTGTATGGGCGGCGCCGCTTCTATTTGTGGAGCGTCGGCCTGTTCCTCGTGGGCTCCGCGCTCTCCGGTGCCGCCCAGAGCATGCCGCAGCTCATCCTGTTTCGCGCCCTGCAGGGGTTCGGCGCCGGCGGGTTGATGCCGCTCGGGATGAGTGTGTTGGCCGATCTGTACACACTCGAACAGCGCGGGAGAATGCAGGGCGTCTTGAGTGGTGTGTGGGGGGTGGCGTCCATCATCGGCCCGGTGACGGGTGGGTACATCACAGCCCTGTTCTCGTGGCGCTGGGTGTTCTACCTCAATCTTCCGTTTGGCGTCGCCACCGCTATCGCCGTTGCCGCGTCGCTGCGCGACCGCCCCGCCGGCCAGCGCCACGCGGTGGATTACGCGGGCGCCGCCTTGCTGATGGCGTCAGTGACGCTGCTTATTCTGGCGTTGAGTCGTAGTGGTCTCGACGCCGGGGCGGGGCAAGCGCTGTGGGTCTGGCCCGCGTATGTCGGCGCGGCTGCATGCGCGGTGGCGTTGGCCCGCGTGGAACGACGGGCCCCGGAGCCGATGGTCCCCGTCGACTTGCTGGCGGACAGGATGGTGGCGGCCATTGCCGGGACCGGCCTCCTGGTCGGGGTTGGGATGTTCGGCGCGATTACATATGTGCCGCTGTTCGTACAGGAGGGCCTGGGAGGCAGCCCCGTCGAGGCCGGGCGAGCCTTGACGCCGCTCATCCTGGGATGGGTCGTGACGTCGACGATCACCGGCCGAGTCGTCCTGAGTATCGGCTACCGGCCACTGGTGCTCAGTGGCCTGGTGTGCATCACGCTCTCGTTCGCGGGATTGACGCAGGTCAGCGCCGACAGTTCTGTCTGGTGGCTTCGGGGCGACCTCATCCTGATGGGGATGGGTCTCGGCATGACCATCCTGTCGCTGGTGCTGGCGATGCAGAACGTGGTGGCGCGCCGCCATCTTGGCGTGGCCACGTCATTCGGCCAGTTTACGCGGAGTATCGGTGGTGCGGTTGGCGTGGCGCTGCTCGGCGCCGTTATCGCCGGCGCCGTGCAGGGTCCGGCCGATCCATTGGCGGCGGATATGGTTCGCGGCATCGACCGCGCGTTCTGGATGGCGGCAGTGGTCTCCATCGTCGCGGTCGTGCCGGCCCTGCGGATTCCGGGGGGCCGGCCAGCCGACCTCCTGCACCCCGATCAGCACGCGACCCCCGCCATCCCCGAACAAGTGACCGACACGCGCGCCAGGGGACGAGTCCCCGGGCACTAAGGTTAATGGACGGGCTCGCCCGGCTCGGAGGCCATCTCGGACAGGGTGTCGGCGTCGAAGGCGACGGTCATGACCCGAGCCACTTCCACGCGCGCGTCGTTGAACACCGCCCCGCCGCCAATGTCGGTCAACTCATCCGAGACCAGCGCGTTGGCCGTGTAGCCGTTGAGTGTGCTCATGCGCCACAGGCCCTTCGGAAGACCCACCGTTCCGGGGCGCATGTCGGGATTGAGCGTTAGCGGGCAGTGCACTTCTCCCAACCCGTTGAACATCCGGACGTGGTCTCCGGTCGAGAGTCCCCGCGGCTCGGCGTCGTCGGGGTGCATGTGCAGCGAGGCGGCGCCACGCCGCAGCTCACCGAGAGATGAATTGATGGTCTTTTCTGTGGCCGGCGAGATGAGACTCAGCGGGTATTCCTCGGTGGCCGGGTCAGGCTGATAGCGGTAGAGCCCAGACGGTGTCTGTGGTTCCAGGGCGGTCGGAAACAGATGCACCTTGCCATCGGGTGTGCGTGGGGTCACATCGACGAACTGGACCGGCGCACCACCGGCCGGGTCGGTCACGATGCCGGCGTCCATCAACGTGCCCGCGACGTCGGCCGGCATGGAACCGGTGACCTCGAGGAGGACCTCGACATCCGTCGCATGGTCGTCGCTGTCGGCCAGACCCAGCCGGCGCGCCAGGTCGGCGAACACCTCGACGTTCGACCGCGCGTCGCCCACCGCATCAATCGCCGGCTTGGCCAGCTGCATCGTGCTGAGGCCGTAGCTCTGCACGATGTCATACGACTCCAGAAACGTGGTCGCCGGGAGCACGACATCGGCCAGCGCCGCGGTGTCCGTCATGACCTGGTCGAAAACGACGGTAAAGAGATCCTCGCGGGCCAGACCCTTCAAGACACGGTTCTGGTTCGGCATCGTGACGGCGGGGTTGCAGTTGTAGACGAACAGCATGCGCACCGGCGGGTCGTCATAGTCGAGCAGGGCTCGGCCGAGATGATTCATGTTGACCAACCGCGTGTCCGGCTCCGGCACGCCGATCCAGTCGTCTGGCGTGTGGGTCCACGCGCCCGTGTTGCTCATCGAGTAGCCGCCGCCGCGCACACCGAATTTCCCGGCGACGGTCGGGAGCGCCAGCACCGCGAGTGCGGCATTCCCGCCGTTACGATTGCGTTCCAGGCCCCACCCGCACCGGATGACCGCGGGGGAGATGTCGGCATACATTTCAGCGACGTTGTGGAGGAGTTCCGGGTCCAGGCCGGCGATCGTTGCGGCACGGTCGATGGTCCATTCCGCCGCCCGTTCTCGAAGCCGGTCCGCTCCGTGGGCATGCTCGGCCAGAAATTCCTGATCCGCCAGACCCTGCTCGAAGAGAAACCGGTGGAGGGCCAGCGCCACCACCACATCGGTGCCTGGCTTCAGCGCGAGGTGAACGTCGGCCTGTTTGGCCAGATTCGTACGTCTCGGGTCGACCACGACCAAGGCCGCGCCCGCGTCTTGCGCCGCCTTGATATGGGGCACCAGATGAATCCCGGAACTGGACGGGTTGGCGCCCCACACGATGATCAGCCGTGCATAGCGATAGTCCTGGTAGGTCACGCCCGGCATCTTGCCGTAGAGGGCCTGATTGGCCGTGCTGGTCGGTATGGCGCACACGTTCCGGGCCAGCCGCGACGTGCCGAACTGTCGAAACAAGCGAGCGTCTGTGGTGTCCTGGCTCAGGAGCCCGTTCGAGCCGCCGTACGAGAACGGCAGAATCGCTTCCGCCCCCCACTCATCGCGGATGGACACCATCCGCGATGCAATCAGGCCCAGGGCATCATCCCAGGTGGCCTTCTCGAACGCGCCATTCCGCCCGCCGGTGCGGATGAGCGGATGCGGGATGCGGGCGTCGCCGTACAGGCGCTCGGGGAACCGCCGGACCTTGGCGCAGATGTAGCCGTTGGTCGCGTCGTGGGTGTGTGAGCCGTCGATGGAGAGGACCTTTCCGTTTTCGACGGTCACTTCGAGACTGCAGGCGTCCGGGCAGTCGAGCGGACAGGCCGTATCGACCGTCGAACGGCCCCATTTCAACTCTTGGTCTTCGGCCATGGGGCCAGTTTATCACCCGGGAGAAAGGCCACCCGTGCCCGGCGTCGACGTATGATGACGGTCTGACGTCCGCACCATGGCGGCATCCTCGCGAACCGATGGGCTCTCCCAAGACCAGGAGCAAGACCAGGCCACCGACTAGACGCCTCGCCGCTGCCGCGCTTGGTGTGCGCGTCGGACTGGTAGGCTGCGCCCTTGCGCTGGCGTTCCTCCCCCTGCCGCGCTCGCTGGTGGAATCGGTCTACGCGCAGCGTCTGTACCCGCTCATCCGCCAGACGATCACCTCGCTCACCAGGCATATCGACATGCCCCTCTTTGACATCCTGCTCGGGGGTGGCGTTGTCGCGCTGGCGACCTGGTGGGGCCTGCGGCTGGCACGAGCGCGCGGCGACCGTCTGCGGGCGCTGGCCAGCCTGGTGGGAGTCACGACCGTGCTGGCCGCCGGCCTGTACCTGACGTTTCTCTTGACCTGGGGAATGAACTACCGCCGGGAGTCTCTTGCTACGAGACTGGACTACTCCGCCGCCCGGGTCACCTCGGCTCACGTCGAAGCACTCGCCAGCTCAGCGATTGAGCATCTCAATCGCGCCTACGACCAATCGGAGCACGCGACATGGCCGCAGCTCTCCGAATTGCCGGCGACGCTGGGCCCGGCATTCGAGCGCGCCCAGCGGCACCTGAAGGTGTCTCCCGTGGTGACCGGGCTCGTGCCGCAGCGGTCGCAGCTGACGCCCTATTTCCGGCGCGCCGGGATCGACGGCATGGTTGACCCATTCTTCCTGCAGGTGCTGCTCAATGATGACGTCCTGCCGTTTGAGCGACCGTTTGTGACCGCGCACGAATGGGCCCATGTCGCTGGTTTTGCCCACGAGGCGGAGGCGAACTTCGTGGCATGGCTGACCTGTCTGCAAGGTGATGAGCGCATGCGGTATGCCGGCTGGTCCTTCTTGGTGCCGCGCCTGGTGGCCGCTTCGCCTGCCGACACCCAGGCGGACCTATGGGCGAGGGTCCGGCCGGGACCGCTGGCCGACTTCGCGGCGGTGCGTGCGCGATTGAGCCGCACCATACCGGTCGTTCAGCGGAACGCCAGACGCCTCAACGACCGGTACCTCCGCGCCAATCGAGTGGCGAGCGGCATTGCCAGCTACGGTGAAGTTGTGCAGATGGCGGTGGGCACCGAGTTGGGTTTGGCGCAGTGGTCCGAACCGCCGGGCGGCCGGTGACGCCGGTGCCCGGGATCTCACCGACTGAGACACGGTATGATCAGGGCCGCGTGAGCGCGGCCGGCGCGCGCACCTCTCGAGTGAGAACCGGGAAAGTAGCCACCATGTTCAAGTTGATTCCCACGGTACGAGGCGGCGCGGTGAACTCGCCCATCACGTCGAAGAAATACGCCACGGTCGAAGAAGCGCGCGACGCGACCAAAGCGCTGGCTCACGAGAACGCCCGTGTGACACGCGTGATGATTGTCGACGTCGAGCACGGCTCGAAGTTCGTCGAGTGGATCGAACGCGGTTAGCCCGGCTAGAGGGTCACCCGATCCGCAGCTCCCGCTCGGAGCCCCGCTGCCTGCGACGGGTGCACTAAGGTTAGTTCCGAAGTCCGAGGTTGTTGACGATCCGGGTTGCGGCCTCTGGCCTGTTGAGCGAGTAGACATGCAGTCCCGGTGCGCCGCCGGCGAGCAGCGCCTCGCACTGCCGTGACGCAAGCTCTATCCCGAACTCGGCGACCGCCTCGACGTCGTCGCCATAGCTCTCCAACTTGGACTGCAGGGCCGGTGGCAACGTCGCACCACACAGTGCGGTAAACCGCTTGATCTGCCCCGTATTCAGAATGGGGAGAACGCCGGGGGTGATCGGGACGGTGACGCCCAAGGTTTCGACGAGGTAGTCCCGGAACACGAAATAGTCGTCGTTGTCGAAGAACAACTGAGTCAGCACGAAGTCCGCGCCGCGGTCGATCTTCGCCTTCAGCCGCTGCCAATCGACGTGTCTGCCCTCGGTGCAGGCGATGTGACTCTCGGGGAACCCGGCCGTGCCGATGGAAAACCCACCCGTTTCTTTGATGAACTCGACCAGTTGATAGGAGTATTCGAACCCTTGTTCGAACTGGACGCCATCTGTCTCCACGGGCGGGTCGCCACGCAAGGCTAGGATGTTCCGGATACCCCGCGCGCGGGCCTCAGACAAGTAGCGCGCAATCTCCGCGCGTGACGTGCTGATACAGGTCAGGTGCGCCATCGCGGTGACGGCGTGCTCGCGCTGAATCCGGTCCACGATCGCGAGCGTCTTGTCCCGAGTACTG
>SXOW01000468.1 GCA_005778315.1 Acidobacteriota bacterium | reverse complement strand
TGGGCGACCTGATCGACGTGGCCCACTCGAAGTTCAGCGTGCTGGTCGGTTCCGGTCCGACCTTCTTTCCGAGTCTCATGCTGGGTGCCGATGGCGGGATCATGGCATTGGCGTGCGTGGCCCCGGCGGCGTGTCTTCGGATCTACCAACTGGTGCGAGCGGGCCGGCACGACGAGGCTCGGGCGTTGCAGCGGCAGGTGGTTCCGCTGGCCAAGCTCGTGACGTCGGTGCACGGTATTCCGGGGTTGAAGGCGGCTCTGGCCCACCTCGGATACGTCGGCGGCCCGGCGCGGCCCCCGCTCGAACCGATCGCCGCCGATGCGGTCCAGCAGATCGGGCGCACCCTCGACGCACTGGCCGAGGCGTTGGCCGAGGTCCCGGTCTGAGCCTGGCGCTGGGTCTCGTCATGTGCACGAAACGGCTGTGGTTGGTTGCCCTGTGTGGCGCACTGAGCCTGACCGCCTGCGCCACCAACCCCGTGACCGGCGAGCGCGAGTTCGTCCTGGTGACCGAGGCCCAGGAGATTGCGTTGGGTCGCGAGTCTGACGCCCAGGTCCGGAGCCAAATGGGCGTGTATGACGACGATGCGTTGCAGCGGTATGTTGAGGAGATCGGACTGGAGATGGCCGCCCGCTCCCACCGGCCTGACCTGCCGTGGAGCTTCGCGGTGGTGGATTCTCCCGCGGTCAACGCGTTCGCCATTCCCGGCGGGTTTATCTATCTGACCCGGGGCATCATGGCGTTCCTGGGCGACGAAGCGGACTTGGCGGGCGTACTGGGTCATGAGATCGGGCATGTCACCGCTCGGCACAGTGTGCAGGCGATGACGCGAGCGAGCGGCGCCCAACTCGGGCTCGCCGTCGGTAGCATCTTCTCCCCTGCGGCTCGAGCGGCCGGCGGGCTGGCCCAGTCGGGGTTGGGCGTGCTGTTCCTTCGATACGGCCGCGACGCCGAGCTGCAAGCCGACCGACTTGGCGCGCAATACGCAGGAGAAACCGGCTGGGACCCCGGCGGCGTGCGCGACATGCTTTCGACGTTGTCGCGGCTGAGTGACGGGGCGGATAGCCGCGGCGTGCCCGGTTGGCTGTCGACCCACCCCGCCGCCTCGGACCGGGTCGAGCGGATCGGGCCCGTGATCGACGAACTCGATACCCGCCTGGACTTCACCGAGCTCCGGGTCAACCGTGACGGGTATCTCGACCGGCTCGAAGGATTGATGTATGGCGACAACCCGGACCAGGGCATCGTGCGCGGGCGCGATTTTCTGCACCCCGTGCTTCGTTTCGCCTTACAGTTTCCAGACGGGTGGGAGGTGATCAACACCCCGACTCAGGTGGTGGCCAGGCAGCCTGGGGAAGAGGTTTACATGGTGCTGCAATTGGTGAGTGATCCCGACACCACCGACCTCGAACGGCTCGCGGGTGACAACATGCGGGAGAGCGGGTTCCGTCTTGATTCCGGCGGAACTACCCGCGTTGGAGATTTGGAGGCCTTCATCGGGACGTTCACGGGAGAGCGCACAGAGACCGGCGAGCAACGGGCCCGCGTGGCCTATATCGACTACGGGCGGGCGATCTACATTCTCGGTGGTCTGACCGATAGCAGCTCGTATGACCGCGTCGAATCAGATTTCAACACGGCGATTCGGAGTTTTCGGCCACTGAGCGCAGCCGAAGCAGAGGACATTCGACCGAATCGGCTGACGTTCTACACCGTGCGTGATGGGGACACCTGGCAGTCGATCGCGCAGGATGCCGGCCGAAGCATCATTCCCTCGAACACGCTCGCCATCATGAACGGCGTCTCGGTGAACGAGCAGCCTCGCCGCGGCGACCGGGTCAAGATTGCGGTCGAAGGCCGGTAGCGCCAGACCTGCCCTCCCGCGACCAGGCTACTCCGTCGCGTCAACGACGCGTCGCGCGCCCACGAACCGCCTCGACCAATAGCTCGACCCGAGTCGCTCGACGCGTACCTGCCCTCGCTCCGCGGGTGCGTGGACGAACTCGTCACCCCCGATGGCCAGGGCGACGTGCGACGCCCCCGGTGCGACGGTGGAAAAAAACAGCAGGTCGCCGGGAGCAATCTCGTCAGGGTGAACTTGGTGGCCGGTCCGGTATTGATCCTTTGCGACACGGGGTAGCGTCACGCCGTGTTGACGGAAGACATACCAGGTGAAGCCGCTGCAGTCGAAGCCTGCCGGTGACGTGCCAGAAGGCGCGAACGGCGAACCGCGGAGGCCGAGGGCGGTGGCGGTGATGGCGTAGGTGTTGGCCGAAATTCGTCCCGCCGGTACACTACGGGCAGCCGCCGCGTCGCGGCCGGGCCTGGGGAACGGCTGAGGCACGGCCCCGCCGCGGGTCGCGCACGCACCCGCGAGCAAGCCCAGCCCGATGAGCAAGAGCGACCGAGTCATCTTGTGACTAGTATCGGCAGGGCGCGACGCGAGCGCCAGATCCGTTGCCCTTTTCTGTGATGAGTACAACCCTGCTGACGCGTCCGCGTCTTGCGTCGGTGCGGCCGTTGGCCGCTATCAGTGGCGGCCGGGTCACCGTGCGGGGGGCCGGCATCGGGGGGAGCCCGGACCAACTGCCAGCGGTGACGATTGGTGGCCTGCCGGCCCACCTGGTGTATGCCGACCGCGACACCGTCGCGTGTTGCGTGCCTGACGGCCTGAGCGGCGGGGTCACCGATGTCAAGCTCTCTACGGCACCAGGTGAGACCGCGTTTCTCGACATCGGGACGCCGATCGCGACCGGACTGCATCAGGTCGACAGCCCGGTGTTCGGTGATGACGGCGTCCTGTATCTCACCCATAGCGGCACGCGGGGGGCTCAGTCCCCGGTCTCCATTTTTCGGGTCGGCGCCGACGGGTTCTGCGAAGCGTTCGTCACGGGATTGACGAACGCCACGTCCCTCGTGTGTGAGCCCGGCGGGCGGCTGCTCGTGTCCAGCCGATTTGACGGTACAGTCTCGGCCGTCGACGCCGAGGGCCGAACGAAGCAGGTGGCGACGGAGCTGGGTGTAGCGTGCGGTCTCGCCGTGGGCGAGGACGGCACGCTCTACGTGGGTGACCGTTCGGGCACGCTTTTTCGAGTGACCGTCGGCGGCGAGGTGTCACAGTTTGCGACGTTGCCTCCCAGCGTCGCCGCGTTCCATCTGGCGATGGCGCCGACCGGCGTGCTCTATGTCACTGGCCCGACGCTGGCCACCCGCGACGCGCTCTACCGCGTTGACGCGACGGGCGCCGTCTCCGAGGTCACGCGACGTTTCGGTCGACCGCAGGGGCTGGCGTTCGATCCGCACGGAACCCTGCATGTGGTCGAGGCCCTCGCGGGGGCTGCCGGCTTGTATCGTTTTGGCCGGGGTGATTCGGATTCGCCCGAACTCGTGGTCGCGGCGCCCGCTCTCATCGGGGTTGCCTTCAGTCGCACGGGTGCGGCAGTGGTGGTGTCTGAGACCGTCGCGTACCGGTTCGACCGCCTGCCGTCCGCATCCGGATTGTGATCGGCCCCCAAACGGATCCCCGGCTCCACTGCGGCGCCACGCCGACTCCAGCACCCTGGCGACCACGGGCCAGACCTGCCGACCGGCATCGTTCGAGACGAACAAAGAGAGTCGCCAACCAGGGCGGCTAAGGCCCCGGCACGCGCGTGATAACATCGCAGGTTTGGATTGGTGGCCGTGGCGCGCGCAGGAGCGCGCTCGTCAAGTCTCCGCAGACCCACGCGAGCTCACCTGGCCCACGCGCCGCCTTCGGCC
>SXOW01000467.1 GCA_005778315.1 Acidobacteriota bacterium | reverse complement strand
GTCGGTCCTTGACGCGCTCGAAGGGATCATCGCGCGGCACATCGCGAAGGGCTCGGTTGGTTCCTGCACCGTCCCTGGTCTGCTGAAGATCAAGACGATCCAGAAGCCCGCCCAGAAGGCGAAGAAGAACGTGCCGAATCCGTTCCGGCCCGGCGAGCTCATGGACGTGAAGGCCAAGCCTGCGAGCACGCGGGTGAAAGTACTTCCGCTCAAGAAGCTCAAAGACATGGTCTAGTCGAGACCACGACTACAACGAACGCGTCGCTGCCGTTCCGGGCGTCACGAGTCTGCCTCGTGACGGTCCGGGCGGCGGCCGCTTCGTCTCGACGGGTTGGCTCCAGCCGGCCCGGTCTGTGCCCTTACAGACAGGCCAGCAGCGCCGGCGTGATCACGTCCGACCGCCACCCCAGAAACTCGGCCGGCACAGCCGTGTCGGTCACCGCGCTGACCACGAGCGATTCGAGTGAGCGCCGGTTTGCCAGGAGCCCTGGCGGTACCGCCAGGGTCTCCGCCGCGACCTCGACCGCCGCCTTGAGTCGTTGCAGCGTTGCCGCGTGAGGCCGCAGATTCGTGGGCGTGTCCACGGCGGTGGGCCCACTCCGTCTGGCGGCCTCGATCTGCTCTGCGAGCGCGTCGCCATAGCGCGTCCTGACCCGCGGTGACAACCCCGGGACGTTCCGCAGCGACTCGGCGGACCCCGCGTCAACCCGTGACAGCTTGAGCAGTACGTCGTCGCCGAGGAGGTGGCGGCGCGGGATATCGCGCGTCCTCGCCTCCGTCTCCCGCCAGGCCGTGAGCGCTCTCAGCACCGCGTGGTCCGGCGGGGCGAGGGCCCCGCGGCCAGAGACCTTGAGATACGCCGCGTCAGGTCGGCGCTCTTCCCCGCGGTGGTGCCGCCTCCAGTCGAACTCTTGATCGACCCAGGAGGCCCGGCCCAGCTTCTTCAGTTCCCCTTTCAACCGGTCGTGCATGGGTGCGAGATACTCGACGTCCTGCGTGGCGTAGCGTTGTTGCGACTCCGAGAGCGGGCGCTGCAACCAGTCCGATCGGGTCGCCCCTTTATCGAGTTCGATTTCGAGCAGCGCGGTGACGAGGGCACCATAGCCAAGTGACAAGCCATGGCCGGCGAACGCCGCTCCGAGCTGCGTGTCGAAAATGCGTGCTGGCGGGGTCGAGAACAGACACTCGAAGACTTCCAGGTCCTCGCCGCAGGAATGCATCACGACGAGCCGCGTGGGTCCTGCGAGCAGTCGGTCGAGTGGTGAGAAGTCCGACAATGCCAGCGGGTCCACCAAGGTCACTCCCTGGTCGTCGGCCACCTGAATGAGCGCAGGGCAGGGGTAGTACGTCCGTTCGCGGAAGAATTCAGTGTCGAGGCCGAGCACCGTCTTCGTCGACCACCGCGTACAGGCGGAGGCGAGGTCGGTGTCCGAGGCAATGAGCGAGGTCATGTGCGGAAGTCTAGGCGATCAGCTCTGCGGTCGAGGTTGACACTCCGTCGCGGGTTGGTCAAGATTCCAGGCAACGTGCCGTGGTTCGCCTTGCCGAGAGACGTTCGGTTGCATGCGTGGGTCAGCGTTCTGGCGTTGGTTATGGCCGCAGGATTCGCGGAGGCGCAGGAGACGCGGACCGACGCCCCGATTCCACACGCCCGCGGTCAAAGTGTCTCCCCGTCGTTTGAGGGCTGGTACCCAAACGCTGACGGCACCCGCAGCCTCGTGTTCGGCTACTTCAACCGGAACTACGAAGAGGATCTCGATCTCCCTGTGGGGCCTGCCAACCGCTTCAGCCCGGGACCGGCGGACCGTGGGCAGCCAACGCATTTTCTCCCGAGGCGACAGACCGGGGTCTTCGCCGTGGTGGTGCCGGCGGATTTCACCGGCCCGCTGACCTGGACGTTGACCACGCTGGACGAGACGATCGCGATTCCCGGACATGTCCGGCCGGAGTGGGAGATTACCGCCGTCAAAGAGGTGACCAGCGGGAACACGCCACCGGCCCTGCGCCTTGGCGGGGCGACCGCCAAGCCGGGTCAAGGCCCCCTGGGCGTGCGGGGCACGCTCGCTGGGGCAGCTGCAGCACCGATCAGCCTGACAGTCTGGGTGACCGACGACGGGGTGCGCAAGGTCAGAAGCGCGGACCGCCCGCCCTCGCTCGGTCTCGTGTGGAGCAAGTATCGTGGCCCGGGTAGCGTGACGTTCGACGATCCGACGCCGACCATCGACGCAACGTCGAAATCCGAGACCGCGGTGACGTTCAGCCAGCCCGGCGAATATGTGTTGCGCGTGCTGGCCTGGGATGACTCTGGAGGCCAGAACGCGGTCATGGCGGGCGGGTTCTTCTGTTGCTGGACCAACGGATACGTCACAGTTCAGGTACAGTAGACGCGAGCCACGCGACATTTGAGTTCAAGGAGACGCGATGAGACAGTTCACTCGCTTTGGTGCGCTTACCGTCATGCTCGCAACGGTCGCGACGACGGCGGTCGCTCAGGAGCCGGACGTCACATTCTCACGAGACGTCGCGCCGATTCTGCAGCGCAGCTGCCAGGGGTGTCATCGACCGGGTCAGATGGGTCCGATGTCGCTCATGACGTATGAGGATGTGCGACCGTGGGCGCGCGCCATCCGAACGAAGGTGGTCGAACGCGTGATGCCCCCGTGGCACCTCGACAAGACCGTTGGCATTCGTGAGTTCCAAAACGACATCTCCCTCTCGGATGCCGAGATCGACACCGTGGCACGGTGGGTCGATGCCGGCGCTCCGCGCGGGAATCCGACTGACTTGCCGGCGCAGCCGGACTGGCCCACCGACAACGCGTGGCGCCTGGCAGACGAATACGGGCGCGAACCGGATCTGGTGGTCACCTCAGAGCCGTGGACGCAAGCGGCCCAGGGGCAAGATCAATGGTGGGAGCCGGTCGTCGAGACGGGCATCACCGAGGACAAGTGGATTGCCGGGATTGAGGTCCGCCCATCGCTGGAGGGGCGTCGGGTCACGCACCACGCCGTGATCTACCTGCAGCAGGAGGAGCAGCCTGGGGACCACGAGGCGGCAGTGGATATTCCCGGACAGGGCAGCTACCTGACGGAGTTCGCGGTCGGGAAGGTGGGCGACATCTTCCGGGAGAACACCGGCAAGTTGCTGAAGGTCGGGTCCCGGCTCGCGTTCGACAACCACTACCACTCAGTAGGCGAAGAGATCACGAGCACCACCGATGTGGGTATCTGGTTCTACCCCAAGGGGGAGGTGCCGAAGTATCGCGT
>SXOW01000466.1 GCA_005778315.1 Acidobacteriota bacterium | reverse complement strand
GCCACCACCACCACCACCACCACCCCCGTCCGAGCTGTCCACCAGAGAGTCGCCCTGGACGCCGTACCCGTTGAGCGTAAAGACATAGGCGCGTTGCTGGTCGAGGAACGTGTCAAAAAAGATCGAAATCGTGTCGTCGCCGAAACCGGCTCTATCACGGTCGACCCGACTGGCTCGGACCATGCTGGGGTCGCTGTAGTGCGCATACAGTCCCACATACAGATTGTCATTGTCGTAGGCAATGAAGACCTCGGTGTCCTCAGTCGCCGGGGCGCCCTCGACCGGGCTCTGCTGCACAAACTCCGTGAGTCGGGTGGCAGTGGCCCAGAGGGCGTCATCGAGCCGACCGTCAATATCCGGCGCCTCGTCGGCGCGTCTCGCCACCACGTTCGGCCGACCCGAAAGAATCCCGAGCCCGCTGGACGTGGGAGCCGGAGGAACCGCGGCCCCAGCGATGGCAGCGGGGGGTCCGCCCGGACTACCAGCGGCGCGCGGTGACGCGGGTCCGTCCGAAGCGCCAGGCCTGACGGTACCGGCACTGTCATCCGGGGGGACGGCCCCAAGAAGGGGCGGCACGCCCGTTGGCAGAATGATGCCTCCCGATGCAGGACCGGGTACGAAGCTGCCCGCCCCTTCAGAGGCGACCCCACGCGACGCGGCGCCCTCGCTAGTGTCGACCGGCACGCCGACCGTCACCGGCATGCGGGGCGCCGCCGCCGTGGCCAGGGCGTCCGCACCGACATCCGTGGTCAGCCCCCGCGCAATTCGGTCCTGCAGGTCGAAAATCTGGTCGAGGGCGCCGTCCGCCTTCAACGTTCGCGCGACCATCCCAGTCGCCGTGTCGACCAAACGCGCCGTAACGCGCAGGTGGTCCCCCACGCGTTGATACCCACCAGCCACCACCCAACGGGCACCCAGCGCGCGACCCACCTCGGACAGCGCACCATCGTCGAGCGCGACGGCTCGACCCACCAACGCGGTCCGGACCTCTACACGGGGTATCACCACGAACATCCGGTGTGCCTCAAGGTCCGCAGTCACCGTTTCCGCGATACCGTCACCGATCCACTCGTCGTCGGCGCGACCGGAGATGTTGGTAAACCGGATGACGGCGACAGATTCCGGCTGGACGGCGGCGGGTGGCGCGGACTGCGCCGCTGGGGCGCTCGAGATGCCCGGGACGCCCGGGACGCCCGGGACGAGTGACGCGACCGCCCCGACCCCGGGGCTGAGTACCGCCATCAGGAGCGGCAGCACGAGGGGAAGGGCGCCGGACCGGTAATTAGGCATGAAGGCAGACTCCGGCGACCCCGCCACCGGGGGTGGGTTCTCTAGAGCTCAAACGTAGACGCCGGCCGTGGACGCATTGTTTACGACGACCGATGCACGCGGTCGAGGATTTCCTGGGCCATGCGCGCCCCTCCGATCGTCGCGGCACTGCCGGCCGGCAGGAGATCGGCGGTCCGATACCCCGCCGCCAACGTCTCGCCGATCGCCTGCTCCACCGCGTCTGCCTCGGCCGCCGCACCCAGCGAGTGTCGAAGAAGCATGGCGGCGGAGGCGATGGCGCCAATCGGATTGGCGATGTCCTGGCCGGCAATGGTTGGGGCCGAGCCGTGCACCGGCTCGAACAGACCGGCGCTGCCGCCGATGCTGGCGGACGGCAGCAGACCGAGCGAGCCAACGACGGCACCCGCTTCGTCCGACAGAATATCCCCGAACAGGTTGCCGGACAGCACCACATCGAACTGGAGCGGGTTGGTCGCCAGCAGCAACGCGCACGAGTCGACGTACTGGTGGGCGAGCCGCACATCAGGGTAGCGTCCGGCCACCTCCGTGACCACGGACCGCCACAAGCGCGAGGTCTCGAGTACGTTCGCCTTGTCGACCGAGGTGACGAGGCCACGTCGGCCCGTGGCGGCCTTGAACGCCACCTCGGCGATTCGCTCGATCTCCGGCCGCGTGTAGCGCATGGTGTTGAACGCCGATTGGCCGTCCTCCGCCACACCACGCGGCTCCCCGTAGTAGATGTCACCAGTCAGTTCGCGCACGATGAGGATGTCCGCGCCGCGGACCCGCTCTGGCTTGAAGGCGCCGCCGTCCTCCAGCCCCGGCCAGACACGCGCCGGCCTCAGGTTCGCGAACACGCCAAGGGCCTGGCGCAGCTGGAGCAGGGCTGTCTCGGGCCGCCCAGCGCTGGAGCCGGTGTCGAACTGCGGGTCGCCGACAGCGCCGAGGAACACCGCATCGGCGGCCAAACAGGCCTCGCGGGTCTCGTCCGGCAGCGGCGGTCCGCCACGGCGGAGCGCGGCAGCACCGATGGCGTGCTCGCTGATGGTGAAGATGTGATCGAACCGGTCGGCGACAGCGCGCAACACCTGCTCGGCGGCGCGGGTCACCTCCGGGCCGATACCGTCGCCCGGCAGCAAAACGATGGTCGAGTTCATGTCACATGCTCAGGGGATCGAAACGCCGCGTCCGTCCCGCGGCGTGGCGCTCGCGCCGGGCTGCGCGCGCGCTGGCAGGAGCCTCTACGGTTCGCGGGCGGGGCAGGCCGTTCTTAGGCCACGCCGGCCGATGCCGACGCGTGCATGTCGGCCACAATCGTCGTCAGATCCGCGTCCGTGATGGTCTTCTGACGATCTGCCAGTTCAATCATCGCACGATAGACCCGATCCAGGTCGAGACGGCTCAAGGCGAAGCCCAACCCTTCGCACCGCTGCTTGAGCGCGTGTCGACCTGAATGCTTGCCCAGCACGAGCGTCGACTGTGCCACCCCGACGTCGGCCGGCAGCATGATCTCGTAGGTTCGTCGGTCCTTGATGAAGCCGTCCTGATGGATGCCGGCCTCGTGAGCAAACGCATTGCGACCCACGATGGCCTTGTTGGCCTGCACCGGCTCGTGGGTCAGCTCAGACAGCAACTGGCTGACAGCGAACAGCCCGGTGGCATCGATGCCGGTCGTGTACGGCACCCGGTCACCGCGTACCTTTGTGACCATGACGATCTCTTCGAGCGAAGCGTT
>SXOW01000465.1 GCA_005778315.1 Acidobacteriota bacterium | reverse complement strand
TATCGCGCGTTGACGTTCGCCACACCGGAGCCGCCAGACAGGGCGTAGGGTGCGGCCACGAATACGTTGTCACACGGTTCAGCCGAGTGGATGCCCAGATAGTCTCCATAGCGAAAATCAGGAGCTGGCGGATTGTGAGTCCCGGCGGCAACCTCCACAAAACTAAAAACTCCGGCTCCAGCGGTGAAGTCGTCATCGAGTCCGACATACCCCTCGACGGCGGAAAGGGCACCGCCGCCTCCACCTGCCAGTCCTCCACGTGCGGCAACGATCCCGAAATCTCCGCGCTCGTTGGCGGCGACGTTCGGGTAACCCCAGCAGCGGGTGCCGGTAGCAACGTGCGGCTGGCCAAGTAGAGTCAACCCCTCCTCTTTGAACACGGCGGCATGTATGTGTGCCTGGTTGTGCCCCGCCGCCGCGTCAGCGGACACGTTCCACCACCATCCGACCTTCCCACCGCCAACGGCGCCGCGCATCCGGAAGCCGGTGATGCTGTACGAAGTCGCTTTTTCGATCCAGTCTGTGTTGTTGGTCCCGCCGCGACAGTCCGGATTCGCGTGATTGTGCAGGGTGACGGCTCTCAGCACGCTGGTCGGCCTTGCCGCGGCTTCCGGCCACGAGAAGATGCGAAGCTGAGTGGCATTCTCGTGATACGCCCAGTACATCGTCTCGCGCGCGCCGTCGACGGGCACGACGACCCTCTGACCCACCGCAGGGGTGGAGCTGAAAATCTGAACGGGGACCACACCGCAATCTGCCATCGCGTCAAGGTCGTACCGCCTGACCCTATGGGTAAAGCCTTCGTTCGTCGTCAGGTAGAGCCTGTCGTTGGTCAGGTTGATGTGGGGATAGTCGGGAATCACGCCGGCCCCGGGGTCGTAATCGTAAAAGCAGTTGATCCCGAGGTTCATCGCCCGACGGACCCACATCCGTACCACACCACGGTCGGGCGCCGCGTTGAGGTACAGGACCAAGCTGATGGTGACGCCGCGCGCCTGGTCGTAGACCACATCCTCGTCGCAACAGACGGACGGTGCGGATGCGGGGCCCGCCGGGAACGCGACACCGGTCCACGTCGCGCCGCCGTTCACCGTGAACTCCTGGTGCGTGTTGCCCATGTAGAACCCTAGGACGCCCTCGTTCACGACGGCGGTCTCGGCCAGCGTGCTCCCAACCCCGGGGGTGTTCGCGCGCGTGTTTTGCAGGTTTTTGCCGACGAAGAGACTCGAGGCCGGGGCATGAAACTCGGCGTCGGCTGCAGCGCTCACAATCCTCGCTTCCGCGCCAGGCCGGTCCGTCGGACCCATATACGCGCGCGCACCACGGGTGGCCTGCTCGTCGATCGCTTCCCGTCGCGCGAGGTAGCGCTCGACCAACGCTTGCCGCTCGACCGGCGAGAGCGCGGGCGCGCTGCCTGTGCTGTCACTCTCCGATCCTGGGCTCAGAAGTCCCAGCGTGACACTCCCCAGCTGCGAGTCTTGTTCTTGCGCCTGGACATCGACGCTGGGTGTGTTGAATAGATAGGCGCCGCCAAGACCAGCCATCAACGCGGTCCCCACGGCAAGTCGTGCAATCCTGACACTCGTCATCGTTCACCTCCTGGAATCACAACTCCTTGGGATCAAAGCACTCACGAGAACATCTGGCTTCAGCCTTCCTCCTTCCATCACGGACATTCCATCCATCGCTCGCGGCCGTCGTCGCCGTGGTTACCTCTCCGCGTTGGTCACTTGACTCAGCTCGTTCTGCAGTCGCCGGGCGGTGTGGCGGATGACCTCATCGTCATCGTTCATGGCTTCCGCGATGTAGTCCAGTACGGATGGGTCCTCCCGCTGCGCCAGCATCTCGAGCGCGCTGAGCCGTACGGCGGGCTCCGGATGGCGCAGGATCCGCCCAAGGCTCTCCACGGTTCCAGGGTCGTCGTTTTCCGCCATGAGCACAGCCGCCGTCCCCGCCAGGGCCGCGTCCGTGCCCACCATCGCGCGCTCGAGCACGTTGACCGCAAACCCCGGGCTCCTCGCGTTCAGAGCCTCAAGCGCCCTGACCCGCACGCGCTCGTTCGGCGATGATGTCACCGCCTCGAGCAGGATCCCGTCGCTCATTTCTTCGAAGAAACGACTCTGCTCGAGCCGCTCCAGCTCCGGGTCGGGTTGTTCTTCCCCGACCTCCCAGCCGTCTCCCGGCTCCAGGGTCCCCGCGGCGAGTGCCGACTCCCTTACCCTCGGTCTCGCTCGGGTCCGCGTCGACCCGGTGTTCAGCCACACCCGGATGCCCGGTGTCACGCCGACGTCCCCTCCGTTGCGGGCCATGATATAGCTCCGATCGCCGAGGACCCGTCGCAACCCGTCGACGAGCCACTTGTTGGTGAAGGTCACGGAGCAAGGTTCATTGACCTCGTCAAGCCCCTCAAACTCGACGCCGGTCAGTTCGCCCACTCGGCGCAGCACCTCCGCAAGCGGAGCGTCGTGTGCCGACACGCTGATCAGGCCGGCAGCCCATGTCACATCGAAGGCCCCTTGCGCCTGGGTCGGGGGAGGCCACGTCGCCAGCACTCCTGAGACGAGAAGAGCGGACAGGGCGGCAACGGCGCGCCTAGCTTGTGATTCACACACGTCGGCCATCATAGCTCGCGAGTCCGAGGAAACCGAAACGGATTATGGAGGTAGACGACCCGACCGGCGCACAGGCCATGCCGCCGTCAGTTTCGTGCGCCCCGCCCCCAACCACCGTCAAGGCTCGACCGTGATCCGCTCCCGGGTTTCCTGACCAATTTGGTCAGAGAGATGATGCAGGAACAACCCGACGTCCGTGACAATGCCTGCCGTCTGAGCCGACCCGCGGTCGCTGAGTTTGGTCACGACGGCCGGATTGATATCGACACAGACAACCCGGACCCACGCCGGCAACATGTTGCCGACGCCGATACTGTGGAGCATGGACGACAACATCACGACCAGGCGGACATCTTTCAAGACCTCCGCGTAGCGCTCTTGGGCGACAGTCAGATCCATCAACGTGTCGGGTAGCGGACCGTCGTCGCGAATGCTGCCGGCCAGCACGAAAGGTATGTCATGGGTAATGACGTCGTGCATCACGCCGCTGGTCAGGATGCCCTCCGCCACGGCCTCGCGCAGCCCGCCTACACGCCGGATACGATTGATGGCGCGCATATGGTGCTTGTGCCCGTCCTCGACGGCCAGACCGGCCTCCAGATCAACCCCGAGCGACGTTCCGAAAAACGCGTGCTCGGCGTCATGCACCGCGAGCGCATTTCCGGCCAACAACCCATCCACCCACCCCTGCCGGACGAGCCTGGCCAGATATGGTCCGCCCCCGCTGTGCACGACCACCGGACCAGCCACCATGACGATACGGCCGCCGTCGGCCTTCGCCTCACGCATCATCTTGACGACGCGGGCGACGCTGACCTCGACGCGCCGTTCGGTGGACACGTCATTGGTCATGAAGGCGAACCCGAGCCGGTCACGTTCCTGGAAGGCGGGCACCACCCGAATCCCCTCCACCCCGCACACCACCGCCTCCCCGGCCCGAATATCACGCAGCTTCCGGCAGACCGCTCGGCCATCAGCGACGGCAATCACCGCGTCCATGCGTTGGTCTGCCACGTCAAGCCAACGCCCACCCTGTCGAATCTGGGTCTTGTGGTTCGTCGTCGAGTAGAAGTCCTCCGGAACGAAGCCATCGCCGGCCGGTGCCAACCGCGCGTCGGCGTGGCGGCGCGGATGACAACCCAGAGGAATCAGCGCTTCGAGGACGTCGCGGAGGCCGTCCGCGGTTTCCGCGGTGACGCGCAGTCGCAGATGGGAAAACTCATCGTTCGTCCGCCCGATGGCGAAATCGAGCACCTCGAAACTGGCGCCGCGCTCGATCACCTTGTCGAAGACCGACGTCAGCAGCCGCGAGTCGATGAGGTGCCCGTCCGCCTCGACGATCTCACTGTGTGACTGTGGGGACATGGGTTCCACCGTCGCACCGTGTCAGCCGTGGGACGGCTGGACCGCGTGGGACGAGTGGGCGGCGAGGAATTCCTCGAATTCGCGGAGCGAGCGGCCCAGCGGGGTCGGTGCCTTCAACTGATCTGTCATCACGTTGGACGTTTTGTATCCGTTGCCGGTGATGCAGACCACGATCGACTCGTCGCGCGGGATCGCGCCTGCCTTCAGCAGATTGATCGTGGCCGCCAGCGTCGTGCCGCCAGCCGGCTCGGTGAAAATCCCCTCCGTTCGCGCCAGCAAGGCGATCGCATCGAGAATCTCGGGATCCGTGGCGCGGGCTCCGCTGCCCCCGCTGCTGCGCACGGTGTCCAGCACCTGATAGCCATCGGCCGGGTTCCCGATCGCGATCGACTTGGCGATGGTGTCCGGCCTGACCGGCTCTGGATGCGCGGCCCCCGTCTCCAGCGCGTTGATCACGGGCGAACACCCCGCCGCCTGCGCCGCGTGAATACGAGGCAAGTCACCGGAGGCCAGCCCCACCTCACGCAGCTCCCGGAAGGCCC
>SXOW01000464.1 GCA_005778315.1 Acidobacteriota bacterium | reverse complement strand
TTCGTAGGTCCTCTGATCGATCCAGATTTGACCTCGTGAGTGGTTGAGGGCGTGGTCGACCCGCCGCCTGACCGGGAGCTTGCCCGGTCGTGGTTCGAAGTCCAGCAGGTAGGTCGGTCGCCCACGGAGGTCTCGGACGCCGACAAGGTCGGCCGTATACCGGCTCAGCAGTTCCTCGTCGAACTCAACCGAGAGCTCGTCGTCCTCGTCCTCCGGGTCCGGTGGTTCCTCGAGTTCGTCGAGAAACGCCTGCCAGCGCTCCTGTTCCTGCGTGAGGTCGTCGCCGGCTATCGGTTCGCCATCCTTCGTGACGAGCGACGCATAGGGCACGCCGCGGTGTGGCGCGATAACGTAGCCGCGAATTTCGTCGTCGATGGTCTCGCCCTGGTCATCAAACCGCTGTGAACGTTGGGTCATCGTGCGGCGAAAGCGTGCGCCGAAGTCCTGAGTCCGTCCCCCCTCTGCCCGTTCGACGGCCCGGGCGATGATACGGGTGACCTCGGGGTCAGGCTGGGCCGTCCCGGCCTCGATGGACACCAGGGGCATGCCGGTCACGGCGGCAGCGAGCAGACACACGGCGACGGTCGCGGGCTTCATCATTGGGCGACGAGACTACCCGATCAGATTACCTCAAGACCCCGAACGCGCGATGCCCCGGGGAGGGCCGACGGCCGCCAGCGGAGCTCACGGGTCGACAAAGTGGAAGTCGGCGGGGCCGTCCCGGCGCGCGAGCAGCACGACATCGGCGTCATCCGGGACGATCCAGGTGTGGTGTGCCTTGCCGGGGATGATGATGTAGCTGCCGGTGGTTGCGGTGTGGCGCGTGCCGTCGAGAATGATATCGACGGCGCCTTCCATGACGACCGCCGTTTCGGCGTAGGTATGCCAATGCATCTCGAACCGGCTGCCAGCCGGGAATCGGGCCAGATAGGTGGGCCCACCCGTGTTCGGATCGACCGCGATCTGCGAGTTGCGCAGACCGGCGGGAAACCGTGGTCGGTCTGGTCCCGGCGGATCCCACACTGCGCTCTTCCAGTTCATGACCAGCGGCGAGGGTTGTGGTGTCTCTTCCTGCGCACTGGCTACAGGGACCAGCCAACCCGAGAGGACGAGCGCACTCAGGGCACCGACTATCGTCGTCTTCACAATTTCTCCTTTTCGTCGTCTCTGGCCGTCGCGGCGGGACGAGAGTCCCGTAGCCCAGACGGTAGCCTGGGCGATGCGAGGAGTGCGGCGAAGGCCTTCCAGCGTGCGTCGGCATCCCCATCGCTCCGTGCCTCGACATAGCCCGCCACGAGATCCTTTCCCAGGTTGTAGTTGATGACGTAGCTCCGGTATTGGTCAAAGAACCGTGTCCGCTGTTCGGCCCGGGCGGGCGCCATCATCGCGTAGCGGGACATCCAGGCGGCAGCCGCCGCCCGGTCGATCTCGCCGTTCAGGTACCGTCGTGCCGCTTCGTTTCCGGCGTACTCGAGCCGGCTCACCACGCGTTGGATGTCGTAGTACTCCGCCGTCCGTGCCGGGTCCAGTCCTGCGGCCGGGAACAGCACATCGCGTTCGAAGGCCAACCGCTCGTCTGGAGGAAACGCCACCTCGATGCCGTAGTTCGCGGTGCCTTCGGCAATCAGCGATTGTGGTGAGAACAACGCATAGACAGAGAACTCGGGCCATCCCCGGTCACGCACGAGGTGCTGCTCCAGGAGTACGTTGTAGACGTGATGACCTGGGTAGCCTTCGTGGCAGGCCAGGTCAATGGCTCGGTCGATGTAGATCGGCAGGTCCGTGTTCACTTGGATCAGGCTGCGGAAGTTCCCCTGATACCAGTTGTAGCCGCTCCAGGACTTGTCCGTGACGTATTCGACCTCGAACTGTTCCCCCTCGGGGAGGCTGACGTGTTCCAGCGTCCGACGGCGACACTCGGTAATCGCGGCATCAAACACGCGGTCCAGGCGGGCGGGCGGTATGACAACCCCGCTCCGGAACCGTTCGTATCGATCGACGAGCGGGCCCGCCCCCGGCAGCCGCGATTCGAGGACCGCGAGGGTCTCCCGGAAGTACGAGTCGGGGTGGCTCGGGGCCACCGCGTCGTATAGCGCATTCGACTCGTCATCGAAGGTCAGGACCTCGCCCGCCAGCATGCGCACCCGCGTCTGCAGGGCCTGCAGTTGCCTCGACAGGTACTGTCGACGGAGGTGAGGCAAGCTCGCCTCAGGGTCGGAGTCATCGACATCGCCCGCAACGGCCGCCCCGTTGCCGGGCGCGGTCTGCTCGAGTTCGTCGAGGAGGACCTGAGCCGCGGTGCCGATCTGCGGAAGCGCGAGTGGCTCACGATCAGCTTGCTCCCGCCAGGCGTCAGGTCCGTAGTAGGCGTCCACATAGTCGGGGTCGTGCTGTTCCATCGCCAACACCAGCTTCACGTACCGTTCAGCCAGGTTGTGCATGGCGGTGCCGGAGGGTCTCTGCATCAGTGATTGGCGTGCGGCGATCCGGGCCGCGCCCACAACCACCGCGACGGTGACGAGGGCGACGATGAGGTGCCGGGACTGCGTCATGTGCACGGTCCGCTCATGTGAGGATGCCGCCTTCCGTGCACGCCAGCATAGCAGTGCCCGCCGCCGGGTGCGCGGTCAGGCTGGTTTCCAGAGACACCAGGTGGTCATACACCGTTGCCCCTGCACGTGCGTCGTTTTCAGCGGGTCCGCAAGCCGACCGTGGAGCTGCCCGGTTTTTTCCAGGAGTTGCGCTTCAGTGACCACGTAGCGGTCGCTCCCATCAGGCAGTCGGTAGCGTCCGGACCCGATCGGGATGATGACGTCTTCGATCCCGATCGACGAAGCGAGGCGCGTGAACAGGAATCCCCCCGGGGCGAGGACCCGCCACAACTCATCGACCATCCGATCGAAATGTTCGCGTCCGTCTGCGAAGTGGAGCACGGCCGAGCAGATCACCACGTCGAACAGGCTGTCCGCGAAGGACAAGGCATCGAGCGGCTCCGTCCGAAAGTGGTCGGGCGGTGTACTCGGCGACAGACGCCTTGCCAGCTCGCGCGTGGCAGCGACGGCCCGGTCGTCGGCATCGACCCCGTAGGTCCGGCACCCGTGCTGCAGCAGATACACGAGGTTCCGTCCACTTCCACAACCGGCGTCCAGCACCGTCATGTCCGTGGTGATCCGCTGCCGCAGCAGCTGATCGAACAGGTAGATGTCGATTGGTCCGAACTGCTCGGTCAGGGTCACAGCGTGTCTGCGGTTCCAGGTCGTCGGGCCCGCGTCGGCATCGCTAGAATCATCGCTGGTTTCGTCTGGTGTCGGCCCGATCGTACCACGCTGCCCCCCCCCCGCGTTCTCCGCGAGGGACTTGCTGAACCTTTGGCGGATTGGCTATGCTCTGACGTTGTGCGGCGTTGCGGGACAGCGCGCAATCTGCGCTTGTGGCTCACACCTTCAGCCTGGATTTGTGTTGAAGGCCGGGTCTCCCAGGGTGAGCCGGCTTTTTGTGTCTCTGGTGCGTCTGATCCCTCGCCCGTCGCCATCACGCGGCGCCGGGCTCGCCCATCGCACAGTGAGGCCCGCTCGACGGCCCGCGGCGGGCAGCCAGTAGACAACCAGCAGTGGTCCCCCGGGGGCCGAGTAGCCAGCGCCTCCCCGCGTGGGTCGCCTGGCACAAAGGAAACACCGTGGAGCAGGAAACCGACGTTCAGCCGGAGCCGCCCGTTGCGCATTCCGCCCAGGTCGACACGCCGGCGACCATGATAGAGGCACACGGACTCAGCAAGTATTACGGCCCCTTCGTGGCCGTAGAGAACGCCTCGTTCTCGATTCCCGAAGGGCAGGTCGTGGCGTTTCTTGGACCCAACGGGGCCGGGAAGAGCACCTTGATGCGGATGCTGACGGGGTTTCTGGCCCCCAGCGCCGGAACGGCGGCGATCGCCGGATTCGACGTGCGAGAACAGCGTATCGAGGCGTCGCGACAGCTCGGCTACCTGCCGGAGAGTGGGCCGCTCTACCCCGACATGACGCCGCTCGAACTGCTGCAATTCTTCGGCGAAGCGCGTGAACTGGCGCCTGGCGTCTTGAAGCGACGCATCGAGGCGGTCGTCGAGATCTGCGCGTTGGAGCTGGCGCTCGACAAGCCGATCGGCAAACTGTCCAAGGGGTATAAACAACGTGTCGGATTGTCCCAAGCGCTGCTGCACGACCCGGCCGTGCTGATCATGGACGAGCCCACGGCGGGGCTCGATCCGAACCAGATCAAACAGTTCCGGGACAACATCCAGCGACTGGGTCGCACCAAGACGTTGCTCATCTCCACCCACATCCTGCAGGAGGTCGAGGCCGTGGCGGACCGGGTGCTGCTGATCAACAACGGGCGGCTCGTCTTCGACGGGCCACGGACGGAGCTGGAAGAGAACGGCTCACTCGAAGAGCCCTTCTATCGCATGACACGAGAGACGCCGTCGGTCGGCACCCCGGCATCGCCACCGCCGGCCGTCTGACGAGACGAGACATCACATCATGGGGAGCAGAGTCAATTTCGCCATCGTCCGAGCGTTAGCCAAGCGCGACTTGCGCCTGTACTTCAGCAGCGCCACCGGCTACGTGTTCATCACGTTGTTCATCTTTCTCAGCGCGGCCGCGGCGTTCTGGCAGGACCGTTTCTTTCTGGACAACCTGGCCAATCTCGACCAGCTCAACGGTGTCTTCCCGTTTATCTTGCTGCTGTTCATTCCGGCGCTGACCATGTCCGTATGGTCCGAGGAGCGGCGTCTGGGCACGGCCGAGCTGCTGTTCACGTTGCCGGCGACGGATCTCGAATTGGTGCTGGGTAAGTATGCCGCCACCCTGGGCATCTACACCGCGTCTCTGGTGTTGTCGTTCAGCCACGTACTCGTGCTGTTCTTCCTCGGCAACCCGGACTTGGGATTGATGTTCGGGAACTACTTTGGCTTCTGGATGGTCGGCGCCGCATTGATTCCGGTAGGCATGCTGGCCTCCCTGTTGACCGCCAACTCCACGGTGGCCTTCATCCTCGGCACCCTGTTCTGCGGCGCCATCATCTTCATCGACTCCGTTCTGGGCTCGCTGAGCGTCGATGCCGGGCGGGCCGTCGAGGCCCTGAGCGTGTTCGCCCCATTTTGGGACTTCGCGAAAGGCGTGCTGACGCTGTCCGGCCTGATCTCCTTTGTGTCGGTGGCCGGCTTCTTTCTGTATCTGAACACCCTCGTTGCGAGTCGTCGTCACTGGCCCCGAGAAGCGGATGGGCTTCCGATGTGGTCGCATCACGCCGTGCGCGCGGTGGCGTTGGCCGTGGCCCTGATTGCCGCCAATGCGGTGGTGGCCCGGGCGACGATGCGGGTCGACGTCACGGGCGAGCGGTTGTCCTCGGTCAGTGCCGAGACCCGGCGGCTGCTGGCGGAGCTTCCTGACGATCGGCCGGTGTTCATCCAGGCATTCCTGAGTCCGAACGTCCCCGAGCCCTTCGTCCAGGCTCGATCAAACCTGATCGGCATCCTCGAAGAGGTCGACGCGCTGGCCGGCGCGAAGGTGGAGGTGCTCATCGAAGACACCGAGCCGTTCACCGCCGCGGCCGTGAATGCTCGGGAGAAATTTGGCATCCGGCCTCGCGCGATGCGGGACGTCGCCGCCGGGAGGGCCGAAATCACCGAGGTCTTCCTGGGCGTGGCGTTCACAGCTGGCGCTGCCCAGCAGGTGATTCCGTTCTTCGATCGCGGCCTGCCGACTGAATACGAGATCATGCGGACGATTCGCGTGGTGTCCGGCACCGAGCGCAAACGTGTCGGTATCGTCGACACGATGGTGAAGATCTTTGGCGGTCAGAATCTGACCAGTGAGCAGCAGATGCCGCGCTGGTCGGTGGTCAACGAGCTACAGAAGCAGTACGAGGTGGTCGAGGTCAACGCGGAGTTCCCGATTCCGGACGACATCGACGCGCTGGTCGTCGCCTTGCCGTCATCGATGCAGACGGACCAGATGACCAACGTCACGGGCTATCTCCGCACGGGAAAGCCCGCCATGATTCTGGTAGACCCCTTGCCGGCGGTGGACCCCACCCTCTCACCGGCCGAGTGGGTGGGCGACGGCAACCCCATGACCTATCCGCCGGGGCAGCCACGACCCGGTCCGCGTGGCAACGTCAGGCGGTGGATGGCCGACCTGGGCGTGGACTGGGAGCCGACGCGGATTGTCTGGGACAGCTACAAGCCGCATCCGGATCTGTCCTACATGCCGTCGGAGGTGGTGTTCCTTGGCGCCGGGAACGAGAACCCGGAGACATTCAATCCCAATGTGGACATCGTCAAGGACCTGCAGGAACTCGTCTTCCTGTATCCCGGATTTCTTACGCCCGGTGACGACCCAGCGGTGGAATTCGAACCCCTGCTGCACACCGGCGTCAAGTCCGGGAGTAGCGGCTACTTCACGCTGGTCCAGCAGAGCTTCTTCGGACCGCAGATCAACCCGAATCCGGTGCGTGAGCAGGACGACGAGACCTACGTGCTGGCGGCTCGGATACGGAAAGGTGGCGACCCCCCGGCCGAATCCGCCGAGGCCGACCCGCTCGCCGCCGCCAGTGATTCGCCCTGGCCCACCGACGGGCCGGTGAACGCCGTGGTCATCGCCGACCTCGATTTCGTCAGCGAGCAGTTTTTCCAGATTCGTGAGACGGCCCCGGCCAATCTCAACTTCGACAACGTCACGTTCTTCCTCAACGCCATGGACGCGCTGGTCGAGGACGATTCGTTCATCGCACTCCGCAGCCGTCGAGCCCGCCACCGGACCTTGCAGCGGGTCGAAGCGCAGACGGCCGAGTTCGTCGCGCAGCGGACCCTGGACGAGAAGCAGGCGGAAGAGGATGCGGAGCAGGCGCTGACCGAGGCCCAAGAACGGTTGAACGAGCGGGTGGCCGAGGTGCGGAACCGCGACGATATCGACGCGCAGGCCAAGCAGATCATGGCGCGCAATCTCGAGGAGGTTGAGAACCGACGCCTGCAGGTGCTGTCGGCGAACATCCAGACCGAGAAGGAAACCCAGATTCGAGCGAGTCTCGAACGGATGGAAACGCAGATCCGGGGCATTCAGAGCCGGATCAAGACGTTCGCCATCCTGTTGCCGCCTGTCCCGGTGATCCTGTTAGGCGCGATGATCTTTGTCCGCCGCCAGCGCCGCGAACGCGAAGGCGCGGCCGCCGCCAGACGTCTTCGCACCTAAGAAGTCGTCGCAGCAAGGCCCTCCGGGGCCGCCCGGATGTCGTAGCAAGGCCCTTCGGGGCCGCTGAGCAAGACCGATGAGCGAACTACAGAAAACCTCGGTATTTGGTGGTGCGGCGCTGGTACTCGTCGCCCTGGCCCTGCTGACCACGCCCAGACGGGCGGCACCCGATGCGTTCTTCGATGTCGGAGAGACCTTCTTCGCCGACTTCACCGACCCGGAGATGGCAACGACCCTCGAGGTGGTCGAGTTCGACGAAGAGACCGCGGCGGCAGCGACCTTCGAGGTGACGAACCGCAATGGCCTGTGGACCATCCCGTCGCACCACGACTATCCCGCCGACGGGGCGGAGCGTCTGGCCAACACCGCCGCCGGCGTCATCGCGATCACGAAGGATGACTTTCGCTCAGACAACGTCACCGACCACGAGTCGTTCGGAGTCATCGACCCGCTCGACGAGAGCGTCAGCACAATCCGGGGACGCGGCCGACGGGTGACGTTCAAGGGCGCGAGTGAGCAAGTCCTGGCCGACTTGATCATCGGCGACCCCGTCGAGGGACGCCCCGGATTCCGCTTCGTACGCGTGCCCGACCAGAACCGCGTCTACGCAGCCCAGACCGACATTGGCCTGTCCACCCAGTTCAGCGACTGGATCGAGACGAACCTGTTGGGGGTCGAGCGCGACGACGTGAAACGCGTCGCGCTCAACGAGTATCAGATCGACGAGCGGAGCGGCGGCATACGGCGGCAAGGCGAGTTCACCGTAGATTGGGTCGACCAAGACACCTGGACCGCCGATGGCACTCCGGCCGGCAAGGAGGTCGACTACGTGCAGATGAATCTGCTCGTCGGCGGTCTCATGGGCCTCAAGATCGACGGCGTCCGGCCCAAGCCGGAAGGCCTGAGCGGCAACCTCCGTCAAGCCTTTGAAGCCCGTACCATCACCAACGCCGACCTGCAGACCATGCAGTCGCGCGGCTTCTATCCGACCCAGAGCGGCGACATGCTGTCGAACGAAGGGGAGCTGCTCGTGCGCACCGATATCGGTGTGCTCTACACGCTCCGCTTTGGCGAGATTCTGTATGGCAGCGGCAACGCGATCGCGATTGGTGACGACACCAGCGACGACGAAGAGACCGGCTCTGGTGAGAACCGTTACGTGTTGATCTCAGCCGAGTTTGACCCCGACGCCTTGCCCGAGCCCGAGCAGCCCTCCAACCGGGATTTCGAGAACAAGCCGGAAGGCCAGTGGACGGATGCCGACCGAGCCAACAAGTCTGCCGCTGACCTCCACGCTCAGTGGGCGCGTCGCACTGAAGAGGGCCGCGCGCGCGCGGAACAACTCTCGACCCGCTTCGCCAAGTGGTACTACGTCGTGTCCGCCGGCAGCTACGGCCGCGTCCACAAGACCCGCGACGACCTGCTGGAGGACATCGAGGAGCCTGCCGGACCAGCCAGCTAGCGCCACGCGGCACCAAGAGGGTTCATGGGTAAAACACTGCTCAAGAAGGTCTGGGACCTTCACACCGTGCGGCCGTTGTCGACCGGCCAGACACAACTCTTCATCGGCCTGCATCTGATTCATGAGGTCACGACGCCACAGGCATTCGACATGCTTCGGGCGCGTGGGATCGGGGTCGCGTTTCCCGAGCGGACATTCGGCACGACCGACCACATCATCCCGACCCTGGACCAGACGCGACCGTTCCAGGACACCTTGGCTGAAGCGATGCTGTCGGCGCTCGAGCGCAACTGCGCGGAATACAACATTCCGCTCTGGAACCTCGACAGCGAGAACCAGGGCATCGTGCACGTCATCGGTCCTGAACTCGGACTGACCCAGCCGGGGATGACCATCGCGTGCGGCGATAGCCACACCTCGACCCACGGAGCGTTGGGAGCGGTGGCGTTCGGTATCGGCACCTCGCAGGTCCGTGATGTGCTGGCCTCGCAATCGCTGGCGTTCGAGCCGCTCAAGGTGCGGCGGATTGCCGTGAACGGCACCTTGGGGAATGGCGTGTTCGCGAAAGACGTGATTCTGGAGATCATTCACCGCCTTGGCGTCCAAGGCGGCGTGGGGCATGCCTACGAATACGGGGGCACCGCGGTCGACGCGATGAGCATCGAGGAGCGGTTGACCATGTGCAACATGTCCATCGCAGGCGGTGCGCGGGTCGGCTACGTCAACCCGGACCAGACCACGTTCGACTATCTGCGTGGGCGTCGCTTCGCGCCGCAGGGCGACGCCTTCGACCGCGCCGTTTCCTGGTGGCGCTCGATTGCGTCCGACGCTGACGCCGACTACGACGACGTCGTGGAGATTGCGGCGGCCGAGATCGAGCCACGCGTGACGTGGGGCATCAACCCCGGACAGTCGGTGGGCGTCAGCGAGCGCATCCCGGCCACTGGCGACGCGGGCACGAACGGTGCGGTGGCCGAAGCGCTCGACTTCATGGGTCTGGTTGGCGGCGCGCCGATAATGGGCACCAGGATCGACGTGGCCTTCGTCGGGTCCTGCACCAATTCCAGGCTGTCAGACCTGCGCGAAGCAGCGCGCATTGCCAAGGGCCGACGGGTGGCGTCGCACGTGAAGGCACTGGTCGTGCCGGGGTCGCGAGCGGTGCTCGCGGCGGCCGAGCGCGAGGGGCTGGACCAGGTGTTTCGCGAGGCGGGATTCGAGTGGCGAGGCGCCGGCTGTTCGAGGTGCCTGGCGATGAATCCCGACCGACTCGAGGGGAACCAGCTCTGCGCCTCGTCCTCCAACCGGAATTTCAAGGGCCGCCAGGGCAGTCCGACAGGTCGGACGTTGCTGATGAGCCCGGCCATGGTGGCGGCTGCGGCGCTGGCCGGTGAAGTCGTCGACGTTCGCGACGCGTTGTAGCGCGTGACCTGATAGGAAAACACCCGTGTCCAGCCGTGAAATAGACCGTATCGACGGTTCCGCCCTGCCGCTGCGCGGGGACAACATCGACACCGACCGGATTATCCCGGCCCGGTTTCTGAAGGCCATCACATTCGAGGGTCTCGGTGACCACGTCTTCGAGGACGATCGAGCGGCGATGGCAGACCACCCGTTTTCGAACCCGGCCTATCGGCAGGCGCGCATCATCCTCACCAACGCCAACTTCGTCTCCGGCTCGTCGCGCGAGCACGCGCCCCAGGCGTTGAACCGATGGGGAATCCACGCCTGCGTGGGTGAATCCTTTTCGGAGATTTTCCGCGGCAACTCGCTCGCGATCGGTCTGCCCTGCGTCACCATGTCCGCGGCCGACATGGGGCCGCTGATGGACCTGGTCGAGCGCGCCCCGGACACGTCGCTCACCCTGTCTTTGTCGGATCGCACTGTCACGGTAGACGGTCAGCGCATCTCGATCGCCGTGGATGCCGCCGTGCGGGACGCCTTTCTCGCCGGCACCTGGGACGCGACCGGATTGCTGCTCGATGACTTCGAGGTCGTCCGGGGCGTTGCCTCCCGCGTGCCCTACATCCGCGGCTTCTAGCCGGGCAAGGCGACGCCTTGCCTTGCCGGTGCCGCGCTAGGGCTTCACCGAGTGTGCCTCGGCGGCGGCGAGGAAAGCGGCGGCGACGTGCGACACCTCGCCGGTTCCGCGATGCACGAGGCGCAGGTCACGCGGCATCCCAAGCTTGGGCACTCGTACCGCCACCAGTTGCTTGCGTGCAATTTCAGACAGGGCGCAGCGGCGAGGCAGCAGCGCGACCCCCAGTCCCATCTCGACCGCGCGTTTGATGCCATCCAGACTGGCCAGTGAAATCTGGATGTTGATCGGCGCATGCTGTTCTTCGAACAGGCGCAGCACGCGCTCACGTCGAGGGGAATAGTCGTTGTGGGCAATCACGGTCTGTCGCCCGAACTCCTCCATGGTGATCTGCCGGCGTCGGGCCAGCGGGTGCTGCGGATGCGCCAGCATCACCAGCTCGTCCACGCCCAGCCGTACGGACAGCAGACCACGTTCGGCCGGTTCGAAGGTCACGAACCCAAAGTCGAGACTGCGGTTCAGGACTTCGCCCGGGATCTGCCTGGAGTGCACGCGTCGCATCTCGACCTGAGCCGAGGGGTGTGCCTTGCGAAACTGCTCGACGATCGGAAGCAGAATGTGCACAGCGGCCTCATTGACCCCGATCGTCACCCGGCCGTGCCTCAGCTCTTGGAGCTCGCGCACCGCCTGCTCGGCTTCGGTCTTGAGTCGAGTCAGCCGCTCCGCATAGTCCAGCAGGATGGTGCCGGCCTGCGTCAGCCGACCGGTCTTTGACGACCGGTCGAACAGCCGCTCGCCCAACTCCCGTTCAAGCC
Source organism: Acidobacteriota bacterium (assembly GCA_005778315.1). GTDB lineage: Bacteria > Acidobacteriota > Vicinamibacteria > Vicinamibacterales > UBA8438 > UBA8438. The sequence goes on along the minus strand of SXOW01000464.1, from coordinate 656 downwards.
GGCGGATGGCCTGGCTGACGGCGGGTTGGGTGCGGTGCAGCCGGGTCGCGGCTCGCGAGAAGCTGTGCTCAGCCGCCACAACTTGGAACACCTCGAGTTCGCTCAGTTCCATCGCGCCGTCAGTGTATAACCAAGTGTTATTAAGTTGTAATATTTATAATCTTGACATTATGCGTTGCGCGCTTTGAACTAGAAGGCACTCTGGCGCGCGCTGCGCCAAGACAAGGAGAGACACGGTGGCGGAAAAACTGATCATCTTCGACACAACACTGCGAGACGGCGAGCAGGCCCCTGGCTTTTCCATGAACACCCCGGAAAAACTGCGATTGGCCCGCAAGCTCCAGGCACTCGGGGTTGATGTGCTCGAGGCCGGTTTTCCGATCGCGTCGCGCGACGATGCCGAGGCGGTGCGCCTGATCGCCACCGAGATCAAAGGGCCGGTGATCGCCGGCCTTGCCCGATGTAACCGGGCTGATATCACCTGCGCGGCGGAGTCTGTCAAACCCGCCGAGCGTGCTCGGATTCACACGTTCATCGCGACCTCGGACTTGCACCTGGAGCGCAAACTACGGATTTCGCGCGAAGACTGTCTGCAAGCCATCGAGGACAATGTGTCACTCGCCCGCACGTTCACCGATGATGTCGAGTTCTCGGCC
>SXOW01000463.1 GCA_005778315.1 Acidobacteriota bacterium | reverse complement strand
GCCAGCACCGCGCCGACCGGTCGGTCCATCATGTCGTATGCCTGGACCTTCGGAGATGGCGGGAGCGCGTCGGGCGCCACCGTGTCACACGGATTCGACGTGGCCGGTAGCTACGGGGTGACCCTGGCGGTGACCGATGACCGGGGCGCCGTCGGGACCACGACCAACACTGTCACGGTGTCGACGAGTTTGCCCGCCGTCTCGTTTGTCTTCTCGCCGAGCTCGCCAGCCATTGGTGCACCGGTCTTCTTCAACGCCAGCGCGTCGCGGGCCACCGTGCCTGGCCGTACGCTGGTGGCCTACGATTGGGCGTTCGGCGACGGCTCGACCGGCACCGGTGAGACCACGAGTCACGAGTATCGGTTCGCCTCGACGTTCACGGTCAGCTTGACGGTGGTCGACAACGTGGGCGACCGCGCCACCACCACCGCGTCGGTGACCGTCGGTGGATCCGGCGCATCGCCCACCGCCAGCTTCACGGTGTCGCCGAGTCCGGGCACGGTCGACCAGGACACGGTCGTGGATGCGTCGGCGTCGCGGGCGGCGCCAGGCGAAACGATTACCCGCTACGACTGGGACTTCGGCGAGACCGGGCAGCGGTTCCAGTGCCCGGGAGACTCGCGCTGTGGCGACCAGAACCGGGTCTTCACCTATCGCTACAGCCGGTCGGGCTCGTTCACCATCAATCTGACGGTGACGGACAGCTCGGGCGAAGTCGCGACCACCATCCAGTCGCTCACGGTGAATTCCGTGAGTCCGCCGACCGCGAGCTTTACCGCGTCGCCGACGACCATCGGGACGGGGGTTCCCGTCTTCTTCGATGCCGCCGCCACGACGGTGTCGGGCGGGAGGACCATCGTCAGCTACGCCTGGAACTTTGGCGACGGGAGTGCCGTAGTGACGACACCGACGCCGAACACCTCACATCCGTTCGCTGCGGCGGGGACGTACACCGTCACGCTGATCGTCACCGACAGTGCAGGAGACAGGTCGACGGTGGCGTCCGTGTCTATCACGATCACCTGACGTCTCGGGCCTGTAGAATCGAACGGTGACAGCGCAAGCCGGGGAGCCCCCATCGCGGGGCTCCCTCGCCGTCGGACCGCGGATCTCGGGGCGGATCGCTGCGCTCCAGACGCGCCTCGATCGGACAGACATCTCCGCGCTGCTCGTTACCCATCTCCCCACCGTTGTCTATCTCACCGGGTTCACCGGCAGCGCCGGCATGGTGCTGGTGACCCGGGACGGCGCGATGCTGATCGTCGACTCGCGGTACGTCACCGCGGCGACGCGCCTGCTCGCGACATTTGCCCGGACGGTGGCCATTGGGCTGGAGCCGGTGCAGTCCTCCTATGAGCAGACGGTCGTCATGCTGCTTGACCGGCTCGGACCCGCGATGCGTTCTCGGGTCGTCGGGATCGAGTCGGCCCACATGACGGTGGCCCAGCACGACTGGTTGGTCCAGGCACTCGCGGCCTCCGGCACGACCGTGCAGTCGACCACCAATCTGGTGGAGGACGGGCGCGCGGTCAAAGATGCCCACGAGCTGGACACCCTGCGTGACGCGGGTCTGCGCCTGTCTTCCGTGATGACACAGGCGCTGCGCGAGTTGCGTCCAGGTCGTTCCGAGCGCGAGGTCGCGGCCGACATCGACCGGGCCATGGCGCGGGCCGGGTTCGAGCGTCCGGCGTTTGAGACAATCGTCGCGGCCGGGGGCAACACCGCGCTGCCGCACGCGCGTCCCAGCGCACGCCTGCTGGCGGTCGGCGATCTGGTGCTGCTGGACTTCGGTGGCCGCCTGGAGGGGTATTGCGTCGACATGACGCGGGTCGCCAGTCTCGGGCCGCCCACTGTGGAGTTCACTGCGTGGAACGACGCGGTGCGTGAAGCCCACGCCGCCGCGCTTTCCGTCGTGCGGGACGGCGTCGCCGCGGTGGAGGTCGATGCGGCGGCTAGACGCGCGCTGGAGCACCGCGGGCTGGGTGATGCGTTCACGCATGGGACGGGACACGGCCTCGGGATCGAAGTTCATGAGGCGCCCCGTATCGGACAGGGTCGGACATCGATGGAGACGGAGGCCGACGCGCGGCTGCGCGTGGGCATGGTGTGCACGATCGAACCGGGGGTCTATGTTCCGCCCCGGGGGGGCATCCGGCTCGAGGATGACCTGGTGGTGACCAAGACCGGGTACGAGCTGTTGACGAACGTGTCGCGTGACCTCCACGTCGTCTAACCTTAGGCGGACGTAGACTCGCCGAGAGGCTGGCCAGCATGGATACCGACGATATTGACCACATGGTTGCCCTGATGGAGCGACACGGACTCGTGGAGTTGGAATGGGAGCGCGACGGGACGCGGGTTCGTCTTCGCAAGCCCGAGGGGGCGGCGGGCACCCGGGCTCGGGCTGCCGACTCGGGCCAGGCCCAACCGGAACGCATCCTGGTGCATGCACCGATCCTTGGAACCTTTTATCGCGCGACCGGGCCGGAAGGACCGCCGTGTGTGTCGGTCGGCGACAGGGTCAAGCGGGGCGACGTGCTGTGCATCATCGAGGCGATGAAGTTGATGAACGAGATCAAGGCTGAGGTGGACGGCGAGATTCTGGAAGTGTTCGTCGAAAGCGGGGCGCCCGTGCAATTCGGTGCGCGTCTGTTCGCCATTCGGACTCAGCCTGCTGCCTGACGGCGCACCTCTGGCATGTTCAGAAAGGTTCTGGTCGCCAAGCGCGGCGAGCTCGCGCTCCGCATTGTGTGCGCGTGCCGCGAGCTGGGTATTTCGAGCGCGGTCGCGCACTCGCAACCGGACGCCGAGAGTCTCGCGGTCCGACTTGCGGACGAGGCTGTCTGCATAGGCCCCGCTGCGAGCGCGCGGAGTTATCTCAGCGTGTCGGCCATGGTGACCGCGGCGACCATGGTCGGCGCCGATGCGCTGCATCCGGGGTATGGCTTCCTGTCGGAGAGTGTGTCGCTCGCGGATGCGTGTCGGGCGGCCGGCGTGGTGTTCATAGGGCCACCGCCGGAGGTCCTCCGGCTGCTGGGCGACAAGGCGCGCGCACGGGAGGTCATGCGCGAGGCCGGTCTCCCCGTGCTGCCGGGCACCGACTCGTTTGACGATCCGACCGAGGGGGCGCGGTTGGCCCGCGCGGTGGGGGTGCCGCTGCTTGTCAAGGCGACCTCCGGTGGAGGGGGACGCGGTCTTCGGGTCGTGCGGAGCATGGCCGCCCTCGGCCACGCGCTGGAGACCGCACGCGGCGAGGCGCTGGCCGCGTTCGGCGATCCGCGGCTCTACCTGGAGCGCTACGTCGATGGTCCCCGTCACATCGAGTTTCAGATTCTCGCGGACGACACGCGGGCCATACATCTCGGCGAGCGTGAGTGCACCCTGCAACGGCGTCATCAAAAGCTGCTCGAAGAGTCACCGGCCGTGGGCGTGTCTGAGGCACTGCGCGGCCGGCTCGGCGGCCTGGTGACGACAGCGGCGCTCGCCGCTGGCTATCGCAACGCCGGGACGTTCGAGTTTCTCGTGGACCAGAGCGGAGAGCCGTTCTTCATCGAGGCCAACGCGAGAATTCAAGTGGAACACCCGGTGACCGAGATGGTGACCGGTGTGGACCTGGTCAAGGAGCAGATCCGGCTCGCGGCGGGGCAGGGGCTGTCCCTGCAGCAGGCGGACGTCCACTGTCAGGGGCACGCCATCGAATGCCGTATCAACGCCGAGCAGGCCCACACCGGGCGACCTGCGCCTGGGATGATCCGGACCTTCATTGCGCCCGGTGGACCTGGCGTACGGGTGGATAGCCACGCGCACGCCGGCTGCATGGCGTGGCCACACTACGATGCCCTGGTGGCCAAGGTGATCGCGCACGGACAAGACCGGGCCGAGGCGATCGCGCGCATGCGGCGAGCGCTCGAGATGCTCGTGGTCGAGGGCATCGAGACGACCGTGCCGCTGCATCTGTCTGTGTTGCGCGATTCGGACTTTCTGGCCGGACGGTTCACCACAGCGTTCCTTGAACGGTTCTGTTCGGTCTGATGGGATCACGGTGATGAACAAGGCGGTGACGACGCGGCTGTACGCGATTGTCGATGCGGCGGTGGCGTCGAGCGCTGGCTGGCATCCGGCGGCACTGGCCAAGGTCTACATGGACGCCGGTGTGCGCCTGCTCCAACTCAGGGCGCCGGGCGTCGAGGGGCAGGTGGTGCACCGCTGGTGTGAGCAGATGCTGTCGGACGCCGCGCGGTGTGGCGCGCGGATCGTCGTGAACGACCGGTGCGACCTCGCCATGCTGGCGGGGGCCGACGGCGTGCACCTGGGGCAAGGTGACCTGCCCGTTGAGGAGGCTCGCCGGTTGTTGGGTGAGACAGCCATCATTGGTCTGTCCACCCACGACGACTCGCAGGTTTGGGAGGCGGTGCGGCGCCCGGTGAGCTATCTCGCCATCGGGCCGGTGTTCGCGACACGTACCAAGGACACCGGCTATGCGGCGGTCGGGTTGGACGCGGTGGGCCGGACGGTCTCCGCCGCCGGCGACCGCCCGGTGGTCGCGATCGGCGGGATCACGCTGGCCACGGCGCCAGCGGTGCTCGAGGCGGGCGCGCAGGCGGTGGCGGTCATCACCGACCTCCTGGCCACCGGCGATCCGTCGGCGAGAGTCCGCGAGTATCTTGACGTGTGTGGCGAACCACCAGGGTAAACGGGTGCGTGATGCGTGTGCGTGATGCGTGTGATGGTGGTGCGGTGGGGGCAAGATGACGGCTGAGACGACAATGGCACGGCGGCTTGATGGCAACGTGGTGGCAGCGGCGATCCGGGAGTCGCTTCCGCCCAGGGTGCAGGCGTTCACGGCGTCAGCGGGGCGTCCACCCGGGCTCGCGATTGTGCTGGCGGGGCATGACGGCGGATCCGAGACCTACGTGCGCAACAAGATGATTGCGTGCGAGACCCTTGGCGTCGCGGCCGTGCTGGAGCGAGTGGCGGACGACGCCAGCGTAGACGCGGTGCTGGAGATCGTAGACCGCTTCAATCGCACTGAGTCGGTGGACGGCATCCTCGTGCAATCGCCATTGCCGGCAGGCATGGGCCGCGACGCCGAGCAACGCGTGTTTGACGCGATTCATCCCGACAAGGACGTCGACGGCTTTACTCCAATCAACGCGGGTCGGCTCACCCAGAACCGTCCGGGTATCGCGCCGGGAACGCCGTCCGGCGTTATTGAGCTGCTCGACCGCGCGGGGATCCCGATCGCGGGTCAGCACGCGGTGGTGATCGGGCGGAGCGATATCGTGGGGAAGCCGATGGCGATGCTGCTATTGCACCGGCACGCCACGGTCACCATCTGTCATTCACGGACCGTGGATCTGCCAGCGATCGCGGCCACGGCCGATATTCTCGTGGCGGCGATCGGGCGACCTGGGTTCGTGACCCGGGATTTCGTCAAACCGGGCGCGACGGTCATCGATGTTGGCACCACGTGGCTGCGTGACCGTGACGCAGTCGCGGCGCTCTTCGGCCCGGAGTCCTCCCGACTCGACGTGCTCGCCAGACGCGGTCATACGGTGGTGGGGGACGTGCATCCGGAGGTGGCAGCGATTGCTGGTGCCCTCACACCGGTGCCGGGCGGCGTGGGGCCGCTGACCATCACGATGCTGCTGTCGAACACCCTCCGCGCGGCAGAAATGCGACGCTCGGTGTAACCTGTCCGTGCCGTGCTAGTCCCCTGCCTAGGGGACTAGCGGCCCGAGGACTCGCGTGCCATTGCCGACAGGATCCCGAAGAGTTCCTCGACGCGCCGGTCGGTGTCGGTGAGCGCCCCGTCCGTCCAAATGACATGGTCGGCGCGTCCGACTTTCTCGTCGGTCGGCAGCTGGGCCGCGATGCGGAGTTGCGCCGCCGGTTCGCTGAGGCCGCGCGCGATGAGCCGCGCGAGCTGCCGTTCAGGCGCGCAGGCCGTCACGAGGACGCAATCGAACATCATGCCTGGCGAGGTCTCGTAGAACAGCGGAATCGCGACGACGCCGAACGGTGTGGGTGCGGTGAGCGTGTCGAACCACGCCGTCGTCGCGGAGCGGACGTGCGGATGGATGAGCGCATTGAGTCGGGCGCGCGCCTCGGCGTCACCAAACACCAGCGCGCCCAATCGCGGCCGGTCCAGATGCCCGTGTTCGTCGAACATCTCGGCGCCGAAGCCGTCCCGGACACCCTGCCACGCTGGTCCCTCTGGCAGGACCGCGGCACGGGCCAGGTCGTCCGCGTCGAGCGTCGGCACACCGAGAGCGGCGAAACGGTCCAGCACGTAGCTCTTGCCGGTCGCGATCCCGCCGGTCAGCACAATCCGCCGGACCCGGGCGTCGACGCTAGCCGGCGTCGTTGTCGTCGTCCTCCTCCTCCCCGTCCTCCGCGGATGCGATACGCTCCTCGATAAAGGTATTCCACTCGTGACACTGCGGGCATTGCCACAAGAGTTCTGTGCTGCGATAGCGGCAGCGTATACAGACGTGCGGATCGAGGTAGAAGACCGCTTCGCGCGTCAGCTCCATGTACCGCTGGACGCGATCCGCATCGAATTGCACCGCGGCCAGGGCCCGCCAGACCACCTGATGGATCGCCATGGCGTGCGGGTTGTGCACCAACGAGTCGAACAGGAGATCCAGCGCGTCAGACGGTCGGCCCACGGCGGCCAGATGACGGCCGAGCGCGAGTCGTGCTCGCCAGTCGACCGGGTTGGACGCGATGAGCCGTCGACAGAGGGCCGGGAAGCGCTCGGCGTCTCCGAGTTCCCGGCTCACCGCTTCGATCCGGCTGAACACGAGATACGCGCGCTCGGGGGCTTTGGCGATCAGCCGCTCCCAGGTCGCCACCGCGTCAGCCGCGTGCCCGGCCCGATGCTGAAGGTCGCCCAGCCTCACGTAGGCTGGCAACGCGCGGGCGTCCAAATCGACGGCAGACTCAAACCTCGACGCGGCGGTCCGCTCGTCCTGTCGTTCGAGGGCCTGCAGGCCTAGCTGGGTCTCGAGAAACGCGAGAATCGCCTGATGGTGCTGTCGCTGCTCCTCGGGCGCGAGCGCGGCGAGCCGCTGGCGGATCGCGTACGCCTCTTCCCACTGGTGTTGCTCCTCGTGCAGTTTTTCGAGGTTGAGCAGGGCGTAGTGGTTGTCCGTGTCGAAACGGAGCACTTCGGTGAAGGCTTCGAGTGCCCGATCGACAAAACCGGCGCGGCGGAAGTCGAGGGCCAGACAGAGCAGCACATACGCGTGTTCCAGCTTGGTGAGCCTGGGTCGCCGCAACAACTGCTGATGCATCTGAATCGCCCGCGTGACCTGTCCCTTCTCTCGATACAGGTTGCCGAGAATGAGATGGATTTCCAACGCGTCCGGGTCTATTCCGGCCGCCGTCGTCAACTCCTCGATCGCCAAGTCGAGCTGGTTGGACACCAGAAAGTTGAGGCCGAGGATGTAGTGCGGGGACTCCCGGGCCTTGCGCCGGTCGATCCAGCTGCCTTCCCGTAGCTTGTACCGTTCCCACGCCTTCCCAGCCGCGAGGCCGACGAGCAGCGCTACCAGGACGGCCAGCAGGGCCAGCGAGTCTGCCATCAGAACAACTCAGTCCGCCAGAGATCGTGCAGGTGGAGGACGCCCTGGATCCGCTGGTCGGGAGTCACCACCACAAGTGAGGTGATGCGGTGGGCTTCCATCATCTGCAAGGCCTGTGCTGCCAGCGTGGTTGGTTCGATGGTGCGCGGCGTCGTGCTCATGATCTCGCCGGCCGTCCGGTCCGGCAGAGAGTCCCCGTCGGTCAGCCGCCGTCGAAGATCGCCATCCGTGATGACCCCCGCCAGGCGCCCGTCGGCCGTCGACACACAGGTCATGCCGTGTCCTTTGTCCGACATGACGCGCAGGGCCGTGCCCATCGGGGTGTTGGTGGTCACGACGGGGAGGCCATCGCCGGTGTGCATCAACTGGTCGGCTCGCAACAGCCGCTTGCCCAGACCGCCGCCGGGATGGAGTTCTGCGAAGTCGCGCTCACCAAACCCTTTCTTGACCAGCAGCGTCATCGCGAGGGCATCGCCCATGGCGAGGGCGGCCGTGGTGCTGGCCGTCGGGACCAGATTCATCGGACAGGCTTCGTTGCGAACCTGGCAATCCAGCGTCACGTCGGCCGCCCGGGCGAGCGTCGATCCAGGGGCACCGGTCAAGCAGATGACTCGAGCCCCGACGCGTTTGATCGTCTCCAGGAGCCGCAGGATCTCGCTGGTTTCTCCGGTGTGGGACAACGCCACCACCACGTCGTCACCCTGGACGACACCGAGGTCGCCGTGCACGGCCTCGGCCGGATGGAGGAAGAAGGCCGGCGTGCCGGTGCTCGAGAGCGTCGCGGCGATTTTGCGGCTGATGATGCCCGACTTGCCCATGCCGGTCACGATCACTCGACCGGTGCAGCCGTCGAGGATCCGCACCGCGTCCGCGAACCGCGCATCGATCCGCGTCGCCAGGGCCTGAATGGCGGCGGCCTCGATTTCGAGGACGTTGCGAGCGAGGTTCAGATCGATGTCCTCGACCGGTGAACGCTCGTGCATCGTCATGACAGTCCTGCGCGCCTCGCCGCATCGATCCGGAGCAGACGCGTCAGCAGCGGTTCGAGCTGGTCGAGCGCCAGGGCGTTCTGTCCGTCACTCTTGGCCTGCGACGGATTGTCGTGGATCTCGAGGAAGATGCCGTCTATTCCTGCGGCCACCCCGGCCGCGGCGAGTGGCTCGATGTACTCGGCTTGCCCTGCCGTGACGCCGTCGCCTGCGCCCGGGAGCTGCAGGCTGTGTGTGACGTCGAAGATCACCGGTGCTCCCAAGGCTCGGAGCTGAGGAAACGCCCGCATGTCTACCACCAGGTTGTGATAGCCGAAGCTGACGCCGCGCTCGGTGAGCAGGACCTGGTCGTTGCCATGGTTGGTCACCTTGGCGAGCGCGTGTCGCATGTCGTCCGGGGCCATGAACTGCCCCTTCTTGAGGTTGACGACGCGACCCGTCTCGGCGGCCGACACGATGAGGTCGGTCTGGCGTGAGAGAAAGGCCGGTATCTGGAGCACCTCGGCCACCTCGGCCACCGCGGCGACCTGGTGGGGCTCATGGACATCCGTCAGGATCGGCACACCGTGCGTCTCTTTCACGCGAGTCAGCGTCGCCAGCCCGGCCTCGAGGCCTGGCCCCCGAAATGAGTGCTCCGACGTGCGGTTGGCCTTATCGAACGATGCCTTGAAGACATACGGCATACCAAGGCGCCTGGCCACGGCAGCGATCGCACCACCCATCCGCAGCGCGTGAGACTCGCTTTCGATGACACACGGACCGCCGATGAGCACAAGGGGAGCGCCGTTGCCGATGGGCACGTCGCCGACGAGAACAGGAACCATTGGCTCATTATAGAGACATCAGGCCCCGACGACGCTGGGACGCGTTCGCGCCCCAGGCCTAGGTGTCGATCGATGCCGACGCCATACGCGCCTCAGCTCGGTGGGCATAGCTGGCGCGCACGAAATCCGCGAAGAGCGGGTGCGGACGTAGCGGTTTGGACCGAAACTCGGGGTGAAACTGCACGGCGACGAACCACGGGTGGTCCGACAACTCCAGCGCCTCGACGAACTTGCCGTCTGG
>SXOW01000462.1 GCA_005778315.1 Acidobacteriota bacterium | reverse complement strand
GCAGAGCATGACGTTGGCGGCGATCGGCCAACTTCTCGGTGAGCATGAGGCGACGGTCTCTCGCCGGCTTGCGCGTAACCGCCGTAATATTCGGAAGGCGCTTGAAGCCGTCCTCAAGAAGGAAGGGCTTACGCCTCCCGAAACCGAGGCGCTTCTCGAGCAGGCCGCTGACGAATGGCCCTTCGATGCGACGGCCGAGCTGCAAGCCGCGGCTGACAAGACGTTCTAAGCACAAGTGGATAAAACCAGACAACGCGGGCACGTCACGGACGCCCTGATCGAGAGGGGCCTGCCGCACACCGATGGCGGCGTGGACTGTCCGGACCCGTCGCTCCTCGCCGGGCTCCACGAGGGTGGTTTGGAGCCCGATGAGACGAAACAGTGGATGACGCACCTCGCCGGCTGTCGTCGCTGCCAGGCGACGCTCGGAGCGCTCGCGCGCGCCGAGGAGGAGGCTCGACCGGACCCCGCACTGGCTGGTGACTGGAGGAGGGCGCTACGACGCCTGTTGCGCTGGCCGGTACTCGCACCGCTGGCAACTGGCGCGGTCGTCGTCGTTGCGGTCTGGGTGCTGCCTGACACGGGCGGAGACCGGAGCGCACCGCCTGCCGCGAGCCGTACCGATGTCGCGGCGGACTCCGCTGTCACAACCGCCGACGCGCTGAGCGCCAGGCTGTCCAGCGAGAGTGGCGAGCCACTCCTCGAAGAGACGCGGAGCGGGTTGGGTGGCCGCAACGAGGAGAGCGACTCACCGGAGGTGGACACGCCCGCGTCTGTCGACACCCTCGCGGTTGCGCGTGACGCCGCATCTCCGTTCGTAGCGCAGGGAGCGGTCGCCCCGGCCGGGGCGGTGCTGGTGCAATCGCCGGAGACAGCGATCCAGTGGCGCGCGGGGGTGGACGGCACCGTTGCGCGCACCGACGACGGCGGGCTGAACTGGCGGGTGCAACTTGCGATTCCGGAGCGGGTTGTCGCGGGGACGGCGCCGGCCGCCTCGATCGCGTGGCTCGTGGGCGAGAAAGGGTTGGTGCTCCGCACCATCGACGGTGAACGGTGGACCCGAATTCCCCCGCCGGAGGACACGTCGCTTGTCGCGGTCGACGCCGCAGACGGGCTCCGGGCGACAGTGACGACGACGGACCAGCGCCAGTTTCAGACCGACGACGCGGGCACCACGTGGACGCCTGTTCGATGAGCCATGCACACCGCACGCGGATCAACGCAGAGGCCAACCATCAATGACTGCTCCCGCGCCCACCCCGCCGTCGGACGGAGACCCAGTCGCCAACAAGCACACGGCGATCGGGGTCGGCTTGAACCTGTTGCTGCTCGCCATGATCAGTTACGGCTACCTGCAGTCCGAGGACTACAAGTGGGCGTGGGTGCTGGTGTTCATTCCGATCGCCGTGGTCACGCTCCGGTACGCGTGGCACCTCGTCACCCGCCGTCATGTCAAGTGAGCCGGTGACCATGAAATCGCTCGTCGTCGAGCCATCGGGGCCGGAGACGGTCAAGCACACGGTGCGGATCGCCAAGACGGACATCGACATCGCTGCCGGTGAGTGCCGGGTCGCGGTCCGGCGCGCCGGCATCTGCGGCACGGACCTCCAGATTCTGGAAGGCTATGCGGGCTTTGCCGGTGTGCCGGGACACGAGTTCATGGGCACGGTTGAAAACGTCACCGTCGATGTGACCGGTAGGCCGGCGGGGCTGATGCGCGCGATGGAGCTGGTGCGACCACGCGCACGGTGGTGATGAAGTCGACGTTTCACGGAGAGACGCCCATCACACTCTGGCCGGCGAATATCGACGAGATCACGCTGGTCGGGTCCCGGTGCGGGCCGTTTCCCGAGGCGATCGCGCTCTTGGCGACCGGACAGGTGGAAAAGTGCGCCACTCCTCGCCGCCACCCACGCGCTGGAAGACTTTGAAGCCGCCTTCGCGGCGGCGCGCACCGACTTCAAAGTACTGCTCCACCCCTAGCAGCCCCGTCTAATCAGACACCGCGAGTTCGCCGGGGACTATCGGGCGGGTTCGCGGCAACGTTCCCCGATACGACAGCCACCCGACGTAGGCCAGGATGCCAAGAAAGACGGACAGTTTCACCACGTCACCCACGCGCCCGGCCGGCACCACCGCATAGAGGAACCAGAGTACCGGCTGCGCGACACACATGGCCCAGACCGTCCCGTAGAAATAGCGGCGCTCGTGACCCTCGCCCTTGGTGGACGCCTTGACGCGGGGCAGCTGACCGATCAGCCCGAGCACCCACACGGTGCCCGTCAGCGGGAAATACGCGGTGTCGTACATCTCGCCCAAGCTCCAATCGCCGGTTGCGATGGCAACGACCAGGCCGACAATGTTGAGCACACCGAACGAGATGGCAGCGCCCCAGGCAGCGGTGTAGCAGACGCGCCGGTACGCCGGGTTGGGCCGGTCTTCGGTGAACCGGATGATGTAGGGCCTGGGCTCACACCCCGGCAGGCGCCCGCGCAGTCCCGCAATGCCTGTGCCGACCAGCACGACCCCCAGCCAGAGCAGCATGCGTCGATCGAACCCGGCGTGGAAGAGGTCGAACACCAGCGGTCCCGGCAGGAGAAAGAAGACGAAAATCCAGATCGGCCAATGTGAGAATCGGTAGTGCGTCTTGTTGCGATACCGGATCTTCCGGTCGCTGGCCAGCTCGACGGGGATGCCGGCCGGCGTCGTCTGGGCGGTCTGGTGTGTGGTCACGTCCTGGTCATGAGCCCTTTCTCGGCTAGTTGAACGACCAGACCCAGCAAATCGCGCTCGACAAGCTCCGCTGGCGCATCAAACTCGTCCAGAAGACGCCTCAGGACGGCCCCGACCTGACGCTGCTCGTCCAGCAGACGCCAGATCTGGGCTCCGACGGCGTCCAGGCCGAAGTACTCGCCTGTGGTCAAATTGAGGAGCACCGCCTCGCCGCCGATCTCGCGAAACATGACCTCGTCGCTCGGCCTCACCGCGCTGTCCAAAGAAATCGTCGTCATCGACCGATACTAATTGTAGCGCCTTGCCGCTCGCTGGTCGCCGACAAGGGGCCGCGGAAAGGTTTGCCTGGGCAGCGCGGCCAGTGCCGCGGCGCAATCTAGCCGGAGGGGACCGGCAACGAGTATGTTCGAACCACGGAATCCGACCCAGATGACGCCGCGACCGCCCGAGAAGGGCGGGCCGTCGCCGGTCTCCGCCGCCGGCGGCGAGGAGACCCACGTACTAGACCGACTCGCCTCCCTCTACCGCCACCGCCGACTCGTGGTGGGTATTTTCTCGGTCGTCGTGCTGCTCATGATGTTGCAGAGCTACGCGACCATACCGCTCTACCGCGCGACGGCCCGGATGCTGATCGAGGAGGAACAAAGCGTCCTGGTCACGGGGATGGACTCGAGCGACCCCGTCAACTACTGGACCGACCCGGAACCCTACTACGAGACGCAGTATCGCATTCTGCAGAGTCCCGGTCTGGCCAGCTACACCATCGGCAAGCTCGCCCTTGGGCAGGTCCCCGAATTCAATGGCGAGGCGAAGCGGCAGTTTGGACCCATCGAGGCCCTTCGGGCGACCCGCGCGGCCGTCGTCGCGCGGGTGAGGGCTGCAGGAATGGGACTGCGCGGCGTCATCCGCCCCGACTCGGTTATACAACCTGTCGAGGCGCACGAGACGGTCGCTGTTCCCGACCCGCAACTGGCGTCGCAAGCGCTGGACCAGACCAACGCCTTCGTGGCGCGCCTGTCTGTCGCTCCCGTCCTGAATACACGCCTCGTCGACGTCAGCTACACGTCGGCCGACCCCGTCTTCGCGGCTCAGGCGGTCAACGCGCACGTCGAAACCTACGTGGAGCGAAATCTGGCTGGCCGGCTTGAGGCAGTACAGCAGACGCTGGACTGGGTGAGCCGCGAGTTGGCTACCCAGCAGGCCGGGGTCGCCGCGAGTGACCGGTCGCTCACCGAGTACCGCGACTCCCAGGACGCGCTCTCGCTCAACGCGAGTACCGATGTCGTCACGACCCGGCTCGCCAGTCTCAACGAGCAAGTGTCGAGCGCCAGGGCGGAGCGTCTCCAACGTGAGTCGGTCTATCGGCAGGTCGAACATCTCGACCCGATGAGCGCCGACGCCCGCAACCATCCGTCAGTGGCCGGCGCGTCCGGCGTGGCCGCGGCCACGGCCCGGCTGACCACCGTGGAGAGTGAACTGGTTCGTCTCGGTGGTCGCTATGGGCCGCTGCACCCGGAGATGATTCGGGTCAAGACGGAGTTCGAGAGCGCACAACGCGCCATTATCGTGGAGGTAGAACGCGCGATTGAGGCCGTCCGAAGCGTCTACCGTTCCGCCGTCGACGACGAGCAGCGCCTGCAGACCGAATTCGAGGCGCAGCAGCGACTCGCGGCCGACCTCAGCCGCAAGGAAGTCGATTATCGACTTCTTGAGCGGCAGTCAGCCAGCAACCAGCGAATCTACGAGAACCTGCTCCAACAACAGAACGAGCTCCAAGTGGTGGCCAATAGTCGGGCCAACAATGTGCAGCTGATGGACCGCGCGCAAACGCCCGGCATCCCGTTCACACCAAACCACCAACGCGACTGGCTCACCGCCATCATGCTGGGCTTGATCGTCTCCTTCGGCTGCGTCGCGGTGGT
>SXOW01000461.1 GCA_005778315.1 Acidobacteriota bacterium | reverse complement strand
TCCGATCGGATCCATCGTCGCATGACAGGAGGCGCAGGTCGGATTGGCCCGATGCCGCACCATCGCTTCCCGCATGGTCAACGCCCGGCCGTCTTCGCCCGACTCTTCGAGCGTCGGCACGTTCGGCGGCGGCTCGGGCGGCGGAGCGCCCAGAAAGTTCTCGAGCACGTATTTGCCACGCAGCACCGGGGACGTGCGGTTCGGATACGACGTGACGGTCATGAGGCTGCCGTGACCCAGCAGACCGGCCCGTGGGGAGCCGCCCAGGTCCACCTTCCGGAAACGGCTGCCGTAGATCCCGGGAATGCCGTAGTGCCGGGCCAGCCGCTCATTGAGGAAGGTGTAGTCCGCATTGAGGAGCTCGATGACGCTGCGGTCTTCCCGCAACTGGTCCTCCAGGAAGAGCTCGGTCTCGGTCCGGAGCGCCGCCCGCAGACTCTCGTCGAATTCGGGAAACTCGTTCGGCGTTGGATGCACGCTCTCCATGTTCCGAACATAGAGCCATTGCCCGGCGAAGTCGCGAACCAGCGACCTCGCCCTGGGATCCGCCAACATCCGAGCCACCTGCCGTTCGAGCTCCTCCGGTGCGCTCAGGGCACCAGCGTCCGCCGCCGCCAGCAGTTCCTCGTCGGGAATGCTGCCCCACAGAAAGAACGACAGGCGTGACGCCAGCTCCGTGTCGCCGATCGGGTAGGCGCCCCCGGACGGGAGATCGATCGGCGCCGCCTCCACCCGGAACAGAAAGTCGGGCGAGGTGAGGAGCCGCTCCAACGCGTATTGGATGCCCGCTTCGAAGCCGCCGTCCCCTCTGCCCACTTCGTAGAAGTCCATCAACGTCGCGACGTCTCCATCATCGACCGGCCGACGATAGATCCGGCGCGTGAGAGCGGACAGGATCGTCTTCGCGCAGGCGGGCACCTCGGCCTCGCTCGCCGGCTGGCAGATGAAGATCTTCCGACGGCTCGGGGTGTCGCCCGGCTCTGCCACGGAGATCGGACCCACAATCTCGACTCGCCCCACGCGCGGGTTCTGGTCGGGCATCCCGTTGATGGCCAGTGGGTAGCCGACCTGCGGCGGCTGCAGCACGCCCTCCTCCTCCCATGTCTCACGAGGGAAGGTCACACCCAGCACATGCGGTCCGCCGCTCACCGACGCCCGGACCTCCAGCCCACCCGCGGTCAGACTCATCATGTAGGCTTCCCAGACGTCGTCCCCACGGATGTTGCCCTCGTAGCTGTACGGCGCCGGTCTCCCGGGCGCGGCGCCACCCACCGTGAACTGCTCGAGCAACCGGCCGTCGAGGCTCACCTCCATGTCATGCGGAATGTCCAGCCCTCGTGGAAACTCGACATAGTTGGTCTGCAGCGTAATTCTGATCAGGTACTCGCCGGAGGCTGGGAACGTGTGATGCACGGCGGTGCCACCGCGGGATCCAAACGGGAGGTCATCGCCCTGCTGATAGTCCTGGTCCAACCTCAGCGGCACGTCGTAGGTCGCGATGACCTCGCCTCTGGGCGGTGCCCCCACCGCGAGCGCCGCTACCTTGTGCGCCGCCGAGATGTAGCGCTCCATCAAGGCTGGCGAGAAGGACAGCGCACCGGCGTTGTTGTCGAATCCGTGCTCATCCGGGGCGTCGCCCGGCAGCAACTCCGCAACGTCGATGTCCAGATCGAAGAGGTCCCGAATCGCATTGCGGTAGTGCGTCTGATTGATGCGCTGAAAGGTTTCGGTCCGGCCTGGATTGGGGTTCGCGAGCGCCGCACGGTCAAGCTCTCCCTCGAGCCAGGTGCGGAACCCGTCGTAGATCGACTTCTCGGGTCGCGGTCGTCGTGGCGGCGGCATGCCGCCCACCCGCATTTTTTGAACGACCTTCTCCAACAGCTCCGCATGTGCGCCGACATCGGCGAGATCGACGGCGTCGAGCTCGAGATCGGCCACCCGCAACCGCTCGTTATGACAGGTGACACAGTACTGGTCGAGCATCGCCTGCCGCTCGGCGACCTCGGACCTCGGCGCGCCCGTAGAGGCAGCCCCCGTTTGCGGAGCAGCGCCACTGGCCGCGGTCACGGAGACCGAACTCCCCAGCAGCACAGCCAGCCCGGCGATTACGACGGGGACGCACTTGATCATATGCACGGTCACTGACATCTTAGCCGCCTGGAGCGGCGTTGCCCATACGTGATTCCACCGCGCGTGCCGCGACTGACGTGCCCGCGCTCACTCGTCGGCCGGTCGGTCTACGGCTGCTGGCCGTCGTCGGTCGACTCGCTCACGGCACGTGCCGCGGCGAGTTGTTCGTACTCTGAGTCGTCCAGATAGGTGATGCCGATCCAGGCGTGCGACATCTCATCGACGCCACGCGCCCCGAACACGACCCACTGGTCAGGGTCCGGGTTGATCCGGTTGGCTGCGGTGTTGTCGAACTTCGCGCGCAACATCAATACCGTGCCGCGGGGCAACAGCGGCTGAGCGTCGTCGTCGTAGACGTAGGCGATCTGCCAGTTGTGGTCGTACCGGTTCACACTGCTGAGCAGCTCGCGGCGGCCATCTGGATAGAGCGCCGTCATCGACATCTCCGTGCCGCGCATGTGCATGTGTGGCCGGAAACTCTGAAGCAACGCCGGCTCATCCATGACGTACTGGTCCTCCAGCACGAGGTTCCCGTGCGGCGGGATCAGGATATCGCTGGCGCGAAGCCCCTCGCGATGGGTCCCGTCGACATAGAACTGGCGCTCGCCCTCGGTCACCTTGGCCGGCTCCGCACCCTCGGGGTACAGCCAGACGCCAACGTCCACGACATCGGTCACTTCCTCACCCGCAGGGAAGTAGTGCAGGTTGAAGTGCACGGTGGCGGGGCCGGGAGGCAACAGCTTGCCGACCCCCTCGGGCAGCAGATCCCACCGCTTGCCGATGCCCATGCCGACCAACCGTACCGATGGTGCCCGCTCTTCCCCATCAGGCGGTTCTGGCCCGCTCAGCGTGGCGTGTCCGTGGTGGGCCACCTTGATACCGCCCGGATATGACGGCTTGAACTCGGCGGCGCGAATATAACGCGGCTGATCCAAGCCATTGAACTCAACCTCCGGCTCCCACCATTGGTCCTGGCCGTTGGCCGCGACCGTATAGGGCGTCGATTGCACCACGAAG